>JAWVZW010000273.1:0-3783 GCA_033721975.1 Balneolaceae bacterium | reverse complement strand
GGGAAATTCAAGGATGGGAATCCGGTCCGCTACATATTGCCAGCGTGGATTGGGTTCCATGCCGAGCTCTTCGGCTGCACGGGTGGCATAGGTGAGTACCTGTTTGGCTGTTCCGTTGGTAAAAGCATTGTTATCCACATTCTCGGCATACTCATCCGCAGCAACCACATTGATAATATCAAATCCGCCATCCTCATTCTCCTCCACGCGGCTGATCCAGAATTCGGCAACCTCCTCAAGAAGGGGATAGCCGTCCTGTTCGAGCCACTCCAGGTCCTGGGTTACGAGATAGTAATTCCAGAAAGAGATACCGACCACGGCTGTAATGTGATGCTGGAAAGGGCCCGTCAACGCCCAATAGGGAGTTGCCTCATCGCCCATGTCATTCGATTCCCAGGGAAACATGGCACCCTCATAACCATGACTATATGCTTTCATGCGAGCGCCCTCAATGCGGTCGGATCTGTAATCAACAATGGAGCGTGCCAGTTCGGGCTGCATCATGAGCAAGGGCGGATACATCCAGAGTTCCGTGTCCCAGAAAACATGGCCGTTATAACCCAGCCCCGAAAGACCCATGGGCGAAAGGCTCAGGCGCGATCCTTCCCGCACAAACGAGTAGAGATGGTAGAGGGCCATCCGCACGTCCAGCTGATCCTGTTCATTCCCTTCAATAATGATGTCGCTCTCCCAGAGGTCATCCCAGGCCTCATTGTGTTTACGGATCAGGCGGTCCCGGCCTTCCAGCATGGCATAAACACTCAGGCGCTCCGACTCGCTTTGCGGATCTGAAAAATGCTCGGTAGAGGTTGCGGAACTGACAACAGCAAACCGGTAGGTTTCACCCTCTTCCAGTTCTTTGGTGATGTGAAGCAGGTGCATATTATGGTCCCAGTCTTCATGCACATATGGAGGCATATGATCCTCATCGAACAGAAAACTGTTGGAGACGGCAATGGTGTGCTTTCCCGTCGGGCTGTCAGCCACAGACGTAAGAAGCGGTATCTGTACATGAGGCCTGTCAATAACCGCATAGTAATTGCGTACATCCCGAAGATGGTCAGGTGACCTTATTACGCTGGCCGGTTTTATCGTTACATCTCTCAGGGCTGTAATCTCCATCTCAACCAGGCTGGTGAATGGCAGGTGACGCAGGGATCGCACGCGGTAGGTTACATCCACTTTGTTATCATATCTGAAGCTGGTTTCAAACCAGGCTTCACGCATATTGAGTCGCTGCGTCATGCCGGTGATATTCCCGCTATTGATCCGCTGACCGTCCACATCCAGGTTCATCGATGCAAAATCGAAACCGCGCAAAATATTGGAGGAGCATCCGCGACCGTAAAAGTCGTACACACCGTTCATGACCGTTTCACTGACGCTCAGCGGTTCCGCGGATGAAACGATACCGATCATCCCGTTGGCAACCGTGACCCCATAGTAATTATTGGGATCAATGGTTTCCGGCACCACCACCCAGCCGGAGGATTGAGCCATAATAGTGTTACCTGAATGGATAAAAGTGAATAAGCCGGCGACGATCGATATGAAGAGTGTTCTCATGGTGATGGGCTCTTGGATTTAATGTCTTATCGGGATTGATTTAAAATATTCAATCACAAAAAAATAAAAAAAGCCACGGAGGCACAGAGAAGAAGAATGTTCACTCTCTCCGTGTTTCCGTGGCTTAAAAGTAGGATTTGCCAAATCTTTATAAGGATCAGGCTACAGTACCGGGGCTGGTTTCGCCGGCATCTGTGTCAATAATGGAGGTTGCGCCTGTATCAAGTGTTTCGGCTTCCACCTCATCATCCCAGAAGAAAAGGAAGAAAAAGATTGCAACGACCAGGGCAGCGGCTGCCGGCATGATCCAGAATGAAAAGGCACCGTCGAGCCAACCCTCACGTGTTGAGCCATCCAGGCTGATTCTGTCGCCCCACCATCCCAGAAGGTAGTTACCGATCAGCATACCCACGCCGTAGGTGAGCAGGTTGAAGAATCCCTGAGCACTCGCCCTGAGACTCTTGGGTGCTTTTTTCTCCACATAGAGCTGACCGGTCACAAAAAAGAAATCATAGCAGACACCGTGCAGTGCGATTCCAACCAGAAGCAGGGCTGTAGATTCCGGAAAAAAGCCAAACAGGAAATAACGTGCCGTCCAGGCCAGCATCCCGACGAGGAGCATCCATTTCACTCCAAGGCGAACGAGGAAAAATGGGATCAGAATCATGAAAAGAACCTCACTCATCTGTCCGATTGTCATGAACGAGGGTGCGGCGTCTCCGAAAGCCATGGCGGCTATAAAGTCGTTGGTGCGCGCGTAGTAGAATGCCAGCGGAATACTGATGGCAAAGCTGCTGAAGGAGAAAATGGCAAAGTTCTTGTTGGTGAGTAGCTTCACGGCATCCAGGCCCAGCGCTTCGGCCAGGCTGAATTTCTTCCCTTTTTCAGATGGCGGTGCGGGCGGTAGTGTGAAGCTATAAATACCGTAGATAAGGGAGATGATGGCCGACATCTGAAGCGGTATCGCCGTTGACTGTATGCCCGATTCCACATCGGTAAACCACTCCAAAAACGGAATATTTACCCAGCCCAGGATTGTTTGAGCCACTACAAAGCCGGCTGCAATCCAGCCGATGGTGCCCCAGACCCTGATTTTCGGAAATTCCTTGTCAGGATCGCCGATATTGGCGAATGAGATGGCGTTTACCAGTGCAAGGGTAGGCATATAGAGCATAAAATAGGCAAACATGGTCCAGATAAATAGACCGGGATCGCCGGTGATGGTAGCGGCATACCAGAGTATTCCGGCCCCGAGTATGTGACAAACTGCATTAACCCGTTCGGCATTGAAATAGCGGTCGGCAATCAGCCCAACCAGTACCGGGGCAAGTACAGCCGCCCAGTTATGAGTGGCGTACGCCTGGCCAATGATGCTGTTGAGTCCCTCTTCACCCTGAAAAATTTCAAGCAGGTAGACACCCATCGTTACAAAAAACCCGCCCCAGACAAAGAATTGCAGAAACATCATCAGGCTTAGGCGGGAGATCACGTTACGGTTCGCTTCCATATGTTCGTTTTTTATTCCTGAGGTAGTTAGTGAGCAGGTTGAATATTCATTTTATCATCGATAAGTGCAAGTTGCTGTATGGTATCCGATCATCATCTTCTACAGGATAATTTGGTTCCCAAATGCATAAGGTGAATGCCTACTCTTCTGTAAGGGAATAACCTATGGCAAATTGGAAGTCCGCCTTGCCGGAGGATGGGGGACGGACTGCTATATTTGTTTGTCAGCAGAACTGAAAGCTTCAGAATTCTGCGACAGATTCGCCAACCAGCATAGCCATTCAGGGTGCTCTCAGTCAAGATCTCCGGAGGATACAGAATATGGCCACGATTCAGAAAACCATCGACGCCAATGAAGCCGTCGCACACATTGCCCACCAGTTAAACGAAGTCATTGCCATTTACCCGATTACTCCGGCGTCTCCCATGGGGGAGTGGGCCGATGCGTGGTCGAGTGCCGGACAGAAAAATATTTGGGGTACGGTTCCGGAAGTTGTGGAACTTCAAAGCGAGGGCGGTGCGGCCGGTGCCGTTCACGGTGCTCTTCAGTCGGGAGCTTTGACCACTACTTTTACGGCCTCTCAGGGACTTTTATTGATGATGCCGAACCTGTACAAAATTGCCGGTGAACTCACTCCGGCGGTGATTCATGTGGCGGCACGATCGGTTGCGGCCCAGGCACTGTCAATATTCGGGGATCACAGTGACGTG
>JAWVZW010000272.1:0-3840 GCA_033721975.1 Balneolaceae bacterium | reverse complement strand
TGCAGTTTTTCTATATATTGGTCGCTTTAAGTCCAAATGAGATATTATGGCTGCAGGTCTAAGATCAAAATGTTTTCTGACTAGATTTTCAATATCTTGTCGTGTCATTTGATCAGATTATTTCATGGATTTAGAAGAAAAATTACAGCAGATACAGCAGCGCTATCACGAACTCAACCAGGCGATGGCGGACCCATCTATATACGACCGTCCCAGTGAATATGCGGAGCTGACCAAGGAGCATACCCAACTAAAGGAGCTGGTGGAGGATTTTGATCGGTGGAAGGAGATCCAGAACCTGTTGAAAGGCAATCAGGAGCTGATTGATGCCAATGAAGATCCTGAAATTACGGACCTTGCCAGGGAGGAGAATAAGGAACTGAAAACCGAAGTGGAGGAGCTGGAGGAGGAGATTAAGTTCAAGCTCATTCCCAAGGACCCGGATGACTCGAAGAACTGTATCGTGGAGATCCGGGCCGGAACCGGCGGCGATGAAGCCGCACTCTTTGCCGGAGACCTGTTTGATATGTACCGTCGCTATGCCGACTCACAAAATTGGAGTATGAGCGTGCTTTCGGTGACCGACAGCGAAAAAGGCGGGTTCAAGGAAATTGTATTCGAACTTTCGGGCAGTGAGGTATTCGGAAAAATGAAATATGAGAGCGGGGTACACCGGGTTCAGCGGGTTCCGGAAACAGAATCGCAGGGCCGTGTACATACTTCCGCCGCAACGGTTGCCGTACTTCCTGAGGTGAACGATGATGTGGAGATCAATATCGATATGAAAGACGTTCGCGTGGATACGTTTCGCTCTAGCGGGGCAGGCGGGCAGCACGTAAATAAAACGGATTCGGCTATACGCCTGACGCACGAACCGAGCGGGGTAGTCGTAGAATGCCAGCAGGAGCGTTCTCAGCACCAGAATAAGGAAAAGGCCATGGTGATGCTGAAGACCAAGCTCTACGATATGGAGATGGAAAAAATCAGGTCTGAACGAGCCGCCGACCGAAAAAGCCAGGTATCGACCGGGGATCGAAGCGCCAAGATCAGAACCTATAATTTCCCTCAGGGTCGCCTGACCGATCATCGTATCAACCTGACGCTGTATAACCTGGATGATATCATGAAAGGTAATATCGGTGATGTCATTAAATCTCTCAGGGTAGAGGACAACCTTGAAAAACTTAACGCGGTCATGAACTGATAGGGATTTTAAATCCACATCTCAGTTTCTCATTTACCTTTTTCATTAATCACACCCATTATGAAATTTCCCAATCCTTTTTATCGCTGGAGACCTCACCCATGGCACGGTCTCGAGATTGGAGATGAGGCTCCCTCCGTAGTAAGTGCCTTTATTGAGGTAACTTCCTTTGATGCCATCAAATATGAGGTAGACAAGCTTACCGGTTATATGCGGGTGGATCGCCCACAGCGAAGTTCATCCATGCCACCGTCGCTTTATGGATTTATCCCTCGTACCTACTGCGGGGATCGTATCGGTGAACTTTCACCCAAAACTGATGTGGGCGATGGAGACCCGCTGGATATCTGTGTTCTCAGCGAACGGCCCATTGACAGGGCAGAGGTAATTTTAAATGCGCGGGTTATTGGTGGTCTGCATATGATCGACCAGGGCGAAGCGGACGACAAAATAATTTCTGTTCTTGAAAACGACCAGTATTATAAGGACATCCAGGAAATTGACGATCTGCCGGATGTGCTGATTGAACGGCTTCGGCATTATTTCAGCACCTACAAGCTCATCCCCGGTAAGGAAGCCGATGTGTATGTAGATCGGGTTTTCGGCAGGGAAGAGGCGTTTAAGGTTATTGAAGCAGCCGTAGAAGATTATAAGGATATGTTCGGGGAATAAAGCTCTTCTATTCTAAAGAATCGGGTTCTGCAGCGCGAATACTATCGTCGATCGCACGGCTGAGTGAGTCCCGGACACGCTGGGTTTCCATCTCCAGTCTGAATTCGCGCTCCGCTTCCTGAATACTGTCGCGATCGGCCCTCAGACGCTGACGGATCTCTTCAACCCGCTGAATCTGTGCCTCCATGTCACGCTGATAGTAATCATGGGATATCCGGAACTGTTCGCGGGTGACCTGATACTTTTCAAAGACTTCATTTCGAAGCTCTTCTTTTGTACGGTCACCCAGATAGGTCTCTTCAATCTGGTTCACGATAGTCAGTTCGGCCAGCACATTGGAATAGGTTTCTTCATCCAGCAGCTGATCCGGCTCATCGCTGCAGGCCTGGAAGTTGGTCAGGCTCAGAATCGCGAGAATTATGGTTAAGACAAGATATCTTTGCACAAACTTATTCTTATTTGATTAGTCGGGCTTCTTGGGATTGAGGGGACGCATCGTTACTTCGTTGATCAGAAGGTTGTCCGGTGTTTCCAACAGATGGATCAGTGTATCGGCAACGTCGCCCGGCTGCATCATATTGGGATGTGTGTCTCCTCCGGTCGCCTCAGAAAAGAACTCAGTGGCAATGGAGCCGGGAAACATGGCAGATACCTTGATCTTATCGTACCGGAGCTCTTTAAATAGTGACTCGCTGAAACCACGAAGACCAAATTTGGTGGCGTTGTAACCCGAAATCTCCGGATTACCCAATAGTCCGGCTATGGATGAAATATTGATAATGTGACAGGTGCCCGGATTTTTCTTCATCAGCGGCACAATGACCCGGGTCAGGTAAAAAACACCATTCAGGTTTGTATTGACCATGGTATCCCATTCCTCTTTGGTCAGTTCATCCACTTTGCCAAACCGGCCCAGACCGGCATTATTAATCAGAATATCAGGCAGGTTGTCCTCATCAAACGTCTTTTCTACCCACTGTTCAATAGATTCCGAATCTGTGACATCCATTTCAACCGGAATAAACTGTTCACCTAACTGCTTTTGTATCTCATCCAATTTGGACTTTCGCCGGGCCAGCCCGTAGACGGTTGCACCCCGGTCAATCAGCTTTTGAGAAAATGCTCTTCCGATTCCGCTGCTTGCTCCCGTAACAATAGCTCGTTTCTGATGTAAATCCATTCGATTCTAAATAAATCTTTTTGATTAAGTTTAGTGAACTGTATTCATATAAAACAGGACCGAACACAATCATTCCAAGATCTGCCAAAATGGATAAAATATATATCGATATCGGAAACTCCTTTATAAAATCCTCCGAACGGCGTGAATACAGCTGGCATACCCATCTGCACGTCCGCAATCAGAGTTCAATTACTGTTGCAGAGGAATTGAACAGAATGGAGGGGCTGAAGGAAGTTGTGGCAGCTTCGGTTCGCAATGATGTACTGGAAGTGATTTCAGCCAATCTGAATAAGGATATTGAGCTGAAACGACTGGTTACGGATCAGATTCCCTCATTTTATCTGGATTATGATTCGCCGAAAACCCTGGGCATTGATCGTTTTCTAACCTGTCTTGCTGCATGTACCATATCATCGTACGATGTGGTTGTGATTGATACCGGATCTGCCTGCACCATCGATCTGATGACCAATGATTTTGTATACCGGGGAGGGGTGATTATGCCGGGGGTAGGCCTTTTTGAGGAAACCATGAAGCAGTTCCTGCCGGAACTTCCATCCACGGACCGGCATCTGCCAGACAACTGGCCGGGAAGGACGACGGATGAATGTATTCGATGGGGTGTATACGGGTCTTTCTTACACTCGATCCGATCTTTTGTGGATCGGTTTACAGAAAAACTAGATCAGTATCATGTATACGTAACTGGCGGAGGGGCCGGATATATTATGGAACATCTGGGAGATGAACTGGATCTGATCCACCGGCCGGATCTTATCTT
>JAWVZW010000271.1:0-3856 GCA_033721975.1 Balneolaceae bacterium | reverse complement strand
CAATGAATCTCAGATTCAGGAGATGCTGGAGGTATCCGGTGCGTCTTCGCTTGAACAGCTCATTGCGGAAACAATCCCGTCAAAAATCAGGCTCGACAAACCCTTGGATCTGCCCAGGCCACTCAGTGAGCAAGAGTATCTGGAGAATATTCGCAGCATCGCTTCCAAGAACAGGATCTTCCGGTCCTTCATCGGGATGGGGTATTATGATACGATCACGCCCAATGTCATTCTCCGTAACGTTTTGGAGAATCCGGGCTGGTATACGGCCTATACGCCTTATCAGGCAGAAATTGCTCAGGGAAGGCTGGAAGCGCTCATCAATTTTCAGACGATGGTCACCGACCTGACTGGCATGGAGCTTGCCAATGCATCTCTTCTTGATGAGGGAACAGCAGCAGCTGAAGCCGTGTCGATGCTTTACAGCCAGCGAAAAGGGTCGAAAAGAAAGTCAGCACATAAATTCTTCGTTTCAGAAAACTGCCATCCGCAAACAATCAGCGTTCTCAAAAGCAGAATGGAACCGATTGGCATTGAGCTCGATTTTGGCGATCCGGAAAATTTGGATGTGACCGATTCGGAACTCTTCGGGATCCTGCTTCAGTATCCGGATACCTACGGAAATGTCCGCGATCTGACATCTCTCATCGAAGCTGCTCATGAAAACAGCGTCTATGTTGCGGTAGCGGCTGACCTGATGGCGTTGACACTGCTCACGCCTCCGGGTGAGATGGGAGCTGATGTAGTTGTCGGTTCAACCCAGCGATTTGGCGTGCCCATGGGCTATGGCGGGCCACATGCTGCTTATTTTGCAACGCGCGAAGAATTCAAAAGGCAGATCCCCGGGCGTATTATAGGTGTGTCTCAGGATACTGAAGGCAATGCTGCTTACAGGATGGCCCTTCAAACCCGCGAGCAGCATATCCGCCGGGAAAAAGCAACATCCAACATCTGTACGGCACAGGTACTGCTGGCCGTTATATCCGGATTTTATGCCGTTTATCATGGTCCTGAAGGCCTGAAACGAATTGCTTGCAAAATCCACGGACTCACAAAACTGGCCGCTGCCGGACTGAAGGAACTCGGTTATAAGGTGGAAACAGAGGTATTTTTTGATACCATTACGATCGGTAATCTCGAGGTAGGTACCATCGAAAAAATTCGTACGGAAGCATTCAAGAGGCACATTAATCTGCGCTACTCAGAATCTGAGGGACGCGTAGGCATTTCTTTCGATGAAAATAAGCATCTGAAAGACCTTGAAGATCTGCTGGGCCTGTTTGCGGAAGCCGCAGGCAAAGGCAGCACTTATGATGCCAAAAAAGCTTCTGCCTCTGTTACTGTAGACTATCCGGAATCGCTGACCCGAACCACTCCTTTTTTGGATCATCCGGTGTTTAACCAGTATCACTCTGAGCATGAAATGCTGCGTTACCTGAAGCAGCTCGAGAACCGTGATCTGGACCTGACCCATTCCATGATTTCGCTTGGCTCCTGCACAATGAAACTGAATGCCACGGCGGAAATGATTCCGCTTACATGGCCTGAATTCGGTAAAATTCATCCTTTTGTACCGGAGGAGCAGGCAGCTGGTTATCATAAATTATTTGAAGAACTGGAAGCGTGGCTTTCCGAAATTACCGGATTCAAGGCTGTTTCACTGCAGCCCAATTCCGGCGCTCAGGGCGAATACACAGGGCTGATGACTATCCGTGCTTACCATCACGCCAAAGGCGAAACCAACAGGAACGTGACGATCGTACCCTCTTCGGCACATGGTACCAATCCTGCCAGCGCCGTCATGGCCGGTATGGAGGTGGTGGTGACCAAATGCGACGATAACGGGAATATCGACCTGGATGACCTTCGCGAAAAAGTTGAGAAGCACAGCGAAAATCTTTCCTCACTGATGGTGACGTATCCTTCAACCCACGGAGTATTCGAAGAAGATATCCGTGAGATCTGTGAACTGATACATGAGCACGGCGGACTTGTGTACATGGACGGTGCCAACATGAACGCACAGGTGGGTCTCACCTCTCCGGCACAAATCGGTGCGGATGTGTGTCACCTGAATCTGCACAAAACATTTTGTATCCCGCACGGCGGCGGCGGACCCGGAATGGGTCCAATCGGGGTCGTTGAAAAACTGGTTCCGTTTTTGCCGGGTCATCCGATTGTGAAAACGGGCGGCGAGCAGGGAATTGCTCCCGTTGCGGCTGCACCCTGGGGAAGTGCAAGTATCCTCACCATCTCACATGCTTACATACGCATGATGGGAGCAGAAGGTCTGAAGAAAGCGACTGAAGTGGCTATTCTGAACTCCAACTACCTGAAAGACCGGCTGAAAGAGCATTACCCGATTCTCTACACCGGACGGGGCGGACGCACTGCCCATGAGTTTATCATAGATGTTCGCGGCTTCAAACAGAGTGCAGGGATTGATGCACCCGATGTGGCGAAGCGCCTGATGGATTATGGCTTTCATGCACCCACCATGTCATTCCCTGTACCGGGTACGCTGATGATCGAGCCGACCGAGAGTGAATCGAAAGAGGAGCTGGATCGGTTTTGTGACGCTATGATCGGAATTCGTAATGAAATTCGAGCAATCGAGGAAAACAAGGCAGATCGGGAAAGCAATGTTCTAAAACATGCACCCCATACCATGAGAGTGGTGATGAGCGATCAGTGGGATCGTCCGTATACCCGTGAAGAGGCTGTATTTCCGCTGGCTCAGCTTCGATTTAACAAGTTCTGGCCTGCCGTGAGCAGGGTGGATGACGCATTCGGTGACAGGAATCTGATCTGTACATGCCTTCCTTTGGAAGCATATGCTGAAGGACAGGAGCCTGCCGAGATGCCATCCTGACAGAATGATAAAAGAAATGATTACAGCCGATTACGGCTAAAATTGAAAGTATTCTTATTGCCCGATTTACACATTAGATAGACGATCCGGGGGGCGCTTTAGAGAAGCCTAATGGTATGAAGATGCTCCCGGCGCTATATTGCAGACTGAAATCTAATGTGTGATCATGGCAAAGAAAAAGGTACTTATTGTCGAAGACGACAGGTTATTGGCAATTGTTCTCAGAAAAATGGCTAGCTCGATGAACTTCGATGTGGTTGCTATAGCTCATGGAGGAGAAGATGCCATTCGGCTGGTTGAAGAACATGAGCCCGATCTGATTATGATGGATATACTGCTAGCTGACCGTATTTCCGGTATAGAAGCCATGCAGAAAATCCGGAAGCAGTCAGATGTGCCCGTAATTTATATCTCTGCACAGGCAGATCCAGAGACCAAGCAGCTTGCCATGGATGTCCAAAACTCTTTCTATCTCATGAAACCGGTTGTCATGAGGGAGCTGAAATCTGCTGTAGGACATCTTCAGTTTGCCGCAGCCTGATGACCTTGGCTCATCATTGAACGTGTAGTCCAGCCGGGTAGATTTACCCTGAATTCCGGCTTCTGAACGTTTTGAAACTCGCTGTAATCGGTCCCGAACTGTTTCAGCTCTTTTAACAAATACCGCCCTTCAGTTATTTCAAGATCGCGTACGGTGAACGACCGGCCCTGGTCTCCGGAAGCAACGTGCACCGTTAGGGTACATAGCTTTCTGAAACGCTGGATCCAGCTCTGGCTGATTGTAATATCCTGAACCCGCTTCCGCTGAATAAAAGCCGTGTTTTTTGCCAGGACTCTGCTGCGGATCACCAAAATATTTTCACTCAACGCTGTCGCAGCATCCCGGTATCGAAGCCAGCCCCAGTAAACGGAAAGTGCAGGAAGTATCCAGATCCAGTTGTTCAGGTCCAGCATCCAATAAAGTGAAGCCGTAATGGCTGTGAT
>JAWVZW010000270.1:0-3860 GCA_033721975.1 Balneolaceae bacterium | reverse complement strand
GAGAGCAGCCTGGCACAAACCAGTTTTGATATGATTCTTGCCGGGCTTGAATTTATTGAAAATCGAAATCTGACCAACACTGCGCAGCCCGTAAACCTGATAGGCTATTCGGAAGGCGCCTATGCCAGCCTGGCACTGGCAAAACTCATTGAAGAGACATCACCGGTGGTGGATATCGGTGTAGTTTCTATGGGAGCCCCCATTTTTGATATTTCGTCAACCATGGATCAACTCCTTCAAAATCCGGGTGCTACCAGGGAATGCGTCCCTTGTTACGGCTATTTTCTCTATACCTACCACCAGCTGTATGAATTTCCCCGTCCTCTGAGTGATTACTTTAACGCTCCCTATGCTCAGCTGATCGCTGACGGACTTTTTAATGGCGAACAGTCGTCACAGGAAGTAAGTGAGAGTCTTCCGGAAACCGTCTCAGAACTTTTTACAGATCAGTTTATCCAACGCTATCTGGATGGCGAAGAGCCGGAGCTGGAACAGGCTGTTACTGAAAATGATCTGTTTTACATACCCGAAGCGGATGTACTGCTGGTCCATGGAGATGCGGATACGGTAGCCCCCATTTTTAATAGTGATGATTTTGAGCAGCGTGCACTGGATGCCGGAAAAACGAACTACTCTTATGTTGTGGAAGAGGGGGCCAATCATACGGGCGGTTTCATTCCCTGGGGCTTTGAAACGCTGAATGCTCTGGGAGTGGAAACCGGTGTGGCTGCATCCTCACTGAATGCAAATCCGACTCCTTCAAGAGACGGGTTGCTGATCTCCATTTTTAAAGATCTCCGTCAGGACTGATTTTGATCCGTATCAAAAATTGCTTTCAGGATCTCGCCGGCTATGTCGCGTTTCGATCCTGAATAGGTCTCTTGCTGTTCACTGCTGATCAGATGAATAGTATTGGAATCTGACCCAAAACCGGACTTGGATTCTGATCCGTCATTAGAAATCGAATTGGCACAAATCCAGTCCAGGTTTTTTTTGTCCAGTTTGGCACGGGCACCCGAAATAAGATTTTCTGTTTCCATGGCAAACCCGATTAAAATTTGTCCCTCTTTCTTATGCTGGCCCAGCCATGCCAGTGAATCCGGTGTTTGCACCAGCTCAAGAGATTCGGGCCCTTCTTTATCGCTTTTCTTTGTTTTCTGGGATGACGATGTTGCCGGCTTGAAATCGGAAACGGCAGCTGCCATAATCACCACATCTGCATCTGCGTGTTTTTTTACCAGCTCAAAAAGATCATCGGCCGATACAAATGATTCAGTGGCTATGCGATCGGGGATCGATTCTGACATAGGGCCGTGTAACAGAAGGACATCTCCGCCCAGGGCACGTGCGGCATCAGCCATAGCAATTCCCATTTTACCGCTGCTGGGATTTGAAATGAAACGAACAGGATCCAGAAACTCACGGGTGGGTCCGGCACTTACCAATACTTTTTTCCCTGTAAGCGGACCCTGAATTTGATGGCTTTTTATGATTTCGCCGGCACGATTGAGAATAACGTCCGCCTCCGGGAGCCGTCCCTTGGCTTCGAGTCCGCTGGCTAGGTACCCCGTTTCCGGTTCCTCGACGTAAAATCCCATTTCTTTGGCTTTGGTGAGATTTTCAGAGACCGCAGCACTTTCATACATCTCGCCGTCCATTGTGGGACAGATTAAAACAGGACATCGGGCAGCCAGTACGGTTGATGTGAGCATGTTATCCGACTGGCCATGTACAATCTTGGATAGGGTGTTGGCCGTACAAGGTGCGATGACAAACAGGTCTGCCCATTCGCCCCAGTGAATATGACGGGTCCAGCTGTCGCCGGGATCAGTATCGTTGAATACTTCTACGGCAACCGTGTTGCGGCTCAGGGATGCAAATGTCTCAGAACCAACAAAGCGGGTAGCTGATGGGGTCATTGTAACCCGCACATCGGCTCCCGCTTTCTGAAATTCACGTAATAAATAAACTGCCTTGTAAGCGGCAATTCCGCCGGTAACCCCGAGCAGTATCCGTTTACCGGACAGCATTCAGTTTAATCCTTTTTGGGATATCGGTAGGTAATTTTGTCATCCAGCATTTCCTGAACGGCACGCTGGGTAGCATGGGGAAGTTGTTCAAAAGCCTTGGAAATTCTCTCCTGCTCTTCATTGAACGTAAATTCATCTTCATCCTCGAAACCCTCGAAATACTTCAGCTTTTCGTCGAGTTCCATTTTCTCCTGAGCGGCAACCTGACGGGCACGTTTTGACAGTACCACAATCTTCTCATATTTGTTGCTTTCCTGATCGCCGAGGGTTTCTATATTGAGAGTTTTAATTCCCATGTTGCTTAATCAATTATGAATTAATAAAAGTTGAAACGGTTTTCCTGATTTTGGCGTAAGCCTTGTCGAGATCGTCATTGACAATATTGACATCAAACTCATTGGCATATGCCATCTCGTTTTCAGCACGTTCAAGCCGGGTTTGTAAACTTTCCGGGTCTTCGGTTCCGCGTGCCAGAAGCCTTTCTTTCAGTACTTGAATCGAGGGGGGAGACAGAAAGATAGCCAGCGCTTCAGGACCATACATCTGTTTTACATTTTTTGCTCCCAGAACATCGATGTCAAGCAGAACAAAATAGCCTTTATTCAGGTCATTTTCAACGACTGAGCGGAGTGTTCCGTACATCGTGCCGTTGTAAAAAACTTCCCACTCCAGGAATTCCTTCTTTTGGATCTTTTCATTGAACTCTCTGCGGTCCAGAAAATAGTAATCCACACCGTCTCTTTCTCCTTCCCGCGGTGCACGAGTGGTGGCGCTGACCGAAAACTGAAGCTGGTCAAAATCCTCGATCA
This sequence comes from Balneolaceae bacterium, assembly GCA_033721975.1. Lineage (GTDB taxonomy): Bacteria > Bacteroidota > Rhodothermia > Balneolales > Balneolaceae > Rhodohalobacter. The sequence goes on along the minus strand of JAWVZW010000270.1, from coordinate 1,021 downwards.
GGCGCTTTTTCATCGTGGATTTACCGCCTCCGCTGGGTGAGACCAGAATGATGATTTTCCCGCGTTCGATACTCAAAATAAAGTTTTTTAAATTTGTTTAACCACTAACGACTAACAACCAACAACCGGCAACCGGCATTCAAAAATCATTCTATATTCTGCACCTGCTCCCGAATCTGCTCCAGCTTTTCCTTTCCAAGTACAATGTGATGCGCGATGGTTGAGTCATTGGCTTTAGATCCAATGGTATTGAGTTCCCGATTGATCTCCTGGCAGAGAAAATTGAGTCTGCGTCCTACAGCCTCTTCCGCATCCAGTGCTTCTATAAAAAATTTCAGATGGGACTGAAGCCGAATGATCTCCTCATTGATATCCATTTTATCAACCAGGAGGGCCACTTCCATCTCCATTCGCTCAGGGTCAAAGCTGTCATCACTTACAAGCTTCTGGATGCGTTCATGAAGCCGTTCCCTGGTTTCCGGTGCACGCTTGCCTGAAATTTCTCCGACAGTTTGCAGAATATCTGAAATCCCGTTGATCTGTTTTTCAAGGTCGGAACGCAGCTCGGATCCTTCCTTACGGCGCATAGTATTCAGATTTTCGAGGGCTTCGCCCAGGGCGGTGAGTGTGCTTTCCCAGATAACGCGAACCTCTTCTTCATCCTCTTTTCGGGTTTCAAAAAGATGGCTGAACTGCAGGATATCACTGATTTGTACCGGCTCTTCAATTCCGGATACTTCTTTCAGCTCACGTAGAACAAGACCGTATCCCTTAACAAGTTCGGAGTTAAGCTGGATATCAGCCTGGCGTCCGCCGGTTCGTTCCAGGTTGATGTTGATGTTCACTTTTCCCCTCGACAGCTTATCCTGAGCAAACTCTTTAATGGCAAGCTCCCTGTCCTGAATTGCCTGGGGCGTTCGCACAGAGATATCCAGGTATCTGCTGTTTAGGGTTTTTACCTCCGCGGTCACTGAAAATCCGTCAAATGAGGATTCGCCGCGGCCAAAACCGGTCATTGAAG
>JAWVZW010000269.1:0-3868 GCA_033721975.1 Balneolaceae bacterium | reverse complement strand
GTAATCCACTATTAACAATGAATTACGGTAAAAATGTAAACGCTTACTGTAAGCGCTTACATTAATATGCAACTTTTGGATGTGCCTTTCAATTAGAAATTTTCAGTATTTCTTAACCCATTAAAATGTTGTGCTTGAAGAGCGGATATAAAACAGAAAAGGGCAGCGAGAACTCTCACTGCCCTTTAAGGTTCATTCAGTTATCAATCTTTCTCATCCCGTCCACTGCTAAGTCTGATGGGATGCAAAATATTATTCTGAGGAAAAGGTGATGTCATCAAAATAAACAACATTGTTCTGTGTTCTTCCGTCAAGATTAAAATCAGGGAAAACCACCACCTGATCTAACAAACCTTCGGATGCCGGGGGATTGTTATATGATGAAAAATCGAATACCAGTTCTTCCCACTCATTAACGACAGTGTTCGCTACTTTGATCTCTACCTGAGCCCAACCGGTTTCAGAAACCAGCTTGATTCCGACATCACTGATCACCGACTTCCAAACTTTTATCCTGATGATAGAATTTGTCGCATCCAGAATAAAAGGTCCGAGGTCCGAGGATCCGTGAGAAGATTCAACACCAGCCCATGGATTTCCGGTTTGAAGGGCGGTGAACTTGGCAACCGTCGAGGATGTATTGGCACCTGTTGCATCCGGATTAGTGACGATTTCCAATGCAGGATTGGTGTCATTTTCAAAGACAGTCCATGTCCAGTCTGCACCAAAACCGCCGGATTCAAAATCTACAGGATTTCTAGGGGCTGATGCATTTCCGCCTCCTCCCCCGCCATCACCGGTAGATTGATTAATATTATCAAAGTACCACGTGTAGTCAGCTGAACCATCACCTGCTGTGCCATTGTCAAATATGAAGACCAGCTTTTTGTAGGTGTTGGACTGATTGGCACCGCTCATGTCAAAAGTAATATCCACCCATTGCTGGGATTCTGCGATGGTTAATTCCTGCTCGTATGAGAGATTAGGATCCGTTTCATTTTCGATTTTGAAGAGCATAGTGGTATTTGGACGCGGTGCCCAGACAGAAATCGTGAAGTCTGTGCCGGCAGTAAAATCGATATTATCGGTCAATGTGATAATCGATCCTGCAAACGTAGCTCCGGCACCTTTGATCATGCGTGCCACTTTAGCACTTGTATTTCCGTTTTGATCAGGATTGTCTACTACGGTTAGATCACCGCCTTCAAAATTTGTGATAGCGTCAGCCCAGGCAATGTCATCTTCAAACGTCAGGGGCAATTCAATGATAGCATTGCCGCCGCCTCCGCCGCCGCTGTCTCCGCCAAATTCGACATTATCCCAGTAGTAGGTTTGCTCACCTGCATCTGATCCGGCTGTACCGAAATTGAAGAATATCGTGGCAAGATTGTAGCTGCTCGACAAATTGAGGGCTGCCGTACCGGTTGCCTCATTACTGAAATCGAAAACCAGCGTTTCCCATTGGGATGCAACGGTAGTCAATGTTTCCGTTTCAACACTGATCGTAGGGTCTCCGGCGTCTTCAACTTTTAACCTGACCGGTGTTCCTGCAGTTGGCGACCAAACCCGTACACTCATGGTCGTTTCAGTACTTGTAAATGGCAGCGGATCTACAAAACCGATCGTACCTCCAAGGGTCGTTCCGGCGAAAGTCTCTGCAGTATTCGACTTTATGGTAGCTGCAACATTATTTGAACCATCTGTGGGATCCGCAATAATCTGAGAAGATGTACCGCCAAAATCAGTCAGACCGTAATCAACAGATGCATCCTCAAATGTTACAGGAAGGGCCAGGGCATCTCCTTCTCCGCCTTCACCTTCTTGCTGGCGAATGTTATCAAAATACCATGTAAAATCAGCGGATCCATCTCCAACGGTACCCAGATCAAAGATAAAAATCAGTTTCTTGAAATTGGCCAATTGATCGGCTCCTGCGAGACTAAATGTAACATCTACCCATTGTTGAGACTCCGCTACAGTAATTTCCTGCTCAAATGCGATTGTCGCATCCGTCTCATTTTCAATCTTGAAGAGCATAGTAGTATTTGGCCGTGGTGCCCAGACTGAAAAAACGAAATCAGTTCCGCCGGTGAAGTCAATATTTTCGGCCAAAAGAAGAACTGAACCTGCAAAGGACTCACCTTCGCCTTTTACCATACGAGCAACCGTAGCACTCGTATTGATCCCGGATTGATCGGGGTTTTCAATGACGGAAAGCTCGCCTCCCTCAAAATTAGTTATAAAATCATCCCAGGGTACATTCTCTTCGAAGGTAATCGGAAATTCAATAACGTCCGTTACACCGCCACCGCCATCATCGCCTCCGTCATCTCCATCATCTACAACTCCGGTTGAATTGTCAGAGCAGGACATTAACCCAATGGGTAATGCCAATACCAAAAATAACATGAACAGTTTTCTTACAGTCTTCATAAACACCTTGTTTTAAGTGGTTTTTAGAAACCTACAAGCATGTCTACGAATTGACCGTAACTATCAATAAAAACTACTTATTTGTTTCTGAATTAGAATGGCAATATGGACATTATATATCCATATAAAAACTATATTTATCCAATAATCTGAAGTTAAAGCAGATTAGATCACAAATAATGATTCGAGTAAGCTACTTAACCTTTTGTCCGGCAGCTTCTTGATCACTATAATTCCGGACAATGTAATCTTCCAGAATTTTTCGGAATTCGGCTCCGATCTTATCTCCCCTGAGAGTGGTATAGTGCTCGCCGTCTACATACACCGGAGCTTTGGGCTCTTCAAAGGTACCGGGCAGCGAGATTCCTATATTGGCGTGACGGGACTCTCCCGGTCCGTTCACCACGCACCCCATAACGGCTACATCCATCTCCTCCACGCCCGGATAGACCTCTCTCCAGATTGGCATCATCTCTACAATATATTTCTGAATTTCATCCGCCAGCTCCTGGAAATAGGTGCTCTTGGTGCGTCCGCAGCCTGGGCAAGCGGTTACCTGAGGAATAAAACTCCGTATTCCCAGAGACTGCAGAATCTGTTGACAAATCCTGACTTCCTCCGCCCTGTCGGCTCCCGGCATGGGTGTAAGGGATACGCGGATGGTGTCTCCGATTCCTTCCTGGAGAAGAATGGCCAGGGCTGCAGAGCTGGCAACGGTACCCTTCATACCCATTCCCGCTTCCGTGAGCCCCAGATGAAGCGGATAATCCAGTATAGCTGCAATTCTTCGATATACGCTGATCAAGTCCTGTACGCCGGACATTTTGCAGCTCACAATAATCTTATCGCTGGACAGGCCTACATCCTCGGCCAGTTCCGTGGAACGACGGGCGCTTTCCACCATGGTATCCAGCATCACCTCCTTGGAGGATTTAGGCTCTTTCCGAGCATTGTTTTCATCCATATACTGAGCCAGAAGCTGCTGGTCCAGGGATCCCCAGTTTACGCCGATCCGTACAGGCTTGTCATGCTTTACGGCTTGTTCTACAATCGTGCAGAAGTTCTTGTCCCTCGTTTTGGTACCAGTATTGCCCGGGTTGATTCTGAACTTGGAGAGAGCACTCGCCATTTCGGGATATTTTGGTAAAAGAACATGCCCGTTGTAATGAAAATCGCCGATAATCGGAACCGTAATGCCGCGGTTAATCAGCTTCTCCTTGATATGGGGAACCGCTCTGGCAGCCTCATCATTGTTGACGGTGATTCGAACAAGTTCCGAACCGCATTGATGAAGATGATCGATCTGGTCAACCGTTTCATCAATATCGGCCGTATCCGTATTGGTCATCGACTGAACAACAATCGGATGATCCCCACCGACGGGTATATCGCCTACATAAACAGTGTTGGAGTTTCTGCGGTCTATTGAGGGCAT
>JAWVZW010000268.1:0-3878 GCA_033721975.1 Balneolaceae bacterium | reverse complement strand
TACCAGCTGTGAATCGAGCCTTTATAAAGCAGTCCCGCTTTTTCTGCAATCTTACGGGCATCAATTTTTTTCCAGTGGTACATAGCCAAGGCCAGCAGAATGCCGCCGAAAGCAAACAGGATGGACAAGCCCATGGCTGAGCCATGTACCTCATGCAGGTGTTCGTTGAACAGGCTTAATCCCACCGGCTGCAGCGCTGCGGGTACGATACTCAGCGGCCGGTTAATGAATTCGTAGAACCAACCATCCGCAGCTCCAATTGGGTTGAAGCTGTAAAAGACAAAAAAGGATACCGCCGCAAGTATGATCAACGGAATGGTCATGACAAGAGGGGACTCCTTTATACCGGCAATACGCTCTTCATTCGATGGCTTCCCGTGGAAAGTGAGCAAGAGCAGCCGGAACATGTAGAAGGCCGTCATGCCCGCTACGATAAAACCGAGAATAGGGAGCAGCCAGTGTCCGTTCATGGAACTGAATGCCAGGGTCCCGGCCAGTATTTGATCCTTGCTGAGGAAACCGGAAGTCAGCGGTATGCCGGAGATAGCCAGGGTAAAGACCAGAAACGTATAGTAGGTTATGGGCATCTTTGATTTCAACCCGCCCATATTGCGAACATCCTGGGCATCCGTATGATGATCGCCTTGCTGATGCAAGATTTTATGCATGGCATAGATCACGCTCCCGGCACCCAGAAAGAGTCCCGCTTTAAAAGCCGCATGAGTTACCAGGTGCATAAAACCCGCGGTGTAAGCTCCCACCCCGAGGGCCAGAATCATATAACCGAGCTGGCTGATCGTGGAGAATGCAAGAACTCGTTTAATATCAAATTGCGTAAGGGCCACAGATGCTGCCAGGAAGGAGGTGATAGCTCCTATGTAGGCCACAACCAACAGCGCATCGGCGGTGAGCATGGGAAAGATACGGGCAACCAGGTACACTCCGGCAGCTACCATGGTGGCAGCATGAATAAGCGCACTGACCGGAGTCGGACCTTCCATTGCGTCGGGCAGCCAGACCTGCAGCGGAAACTGGGCGGATTTTCCGATAGCCCCGCAGAAGATCAGCAAGCCCGAGGCGGTCAGCCAGCCCGTGCTGCCAAAGGGCAATTGGCCGGAATCGAGCAGGCTGAAAATCTCATCAAAAGAAAAAGTGTGAAAATTGACAAAAAGAATCATGATTCCGAGGAACATGCCGAAGTCGCCTACGCGGTTGACGATAAAGGCTTTGTTGGCCGCGTTGGAGGCGGACTTCTTTTCATACCAGAACCCGATCAGCAGGTAGGAACTGATGCCAACCAGCTCCCAGAAGATGTACATAAACAGAAGGGTATCGGTGAGGACAATACCCAGCATGGAGAAGGAGAACAAGCCCAGGTAGGCAAAGTAGCGGGTATACCTGACATCATCCTTCATATATCCGATGGAGAAGAGGTGCACCAGGGCGCTGACGAGGGTGACCACCACCAGCATCACCGAAGCAAGATTATCAATGGCGATCCCAAAGGTAATGCTATAGGTTCCGATAACCAGCCATTCGTAACTGCTTGAAAAGGTTTCAGACGGATGTACCAGAAACTTATCAAACAGCAACAGCAGGGAGAGAATAAAAGCGGACATCAGCAGCCCGGTCCCAAGCCAGTCGCCTTTGCGGGGAAGCTTTTTGCCGAAAAATATGAGCAATACAAATCCCAGTATCGGAAGAACCAGTATAATGAGAGGTAGTTGAGTATACATGCGCTATCTTCGGTTGATTTTATTCCTTATGAAACGGTCATCCTTTCAGGGAGTTTATTTCGTCCAGATTTACGGTTTTATGCCGGTTGTACATATTCAGTACGATGGCCAGAGCCACCGCTGCTTCTGCGGCCGCAATAATGATGACAAAAAGCCCGATCATGTGTCCCTCAAGCGAGAGCTGGGTGAAGCGACTGAAGGCTATGATGTTCAGGTTTGCCGAATTCAGTATCAGTTCCACGCCCATCAGCACCATGATGACATTGCGCCTGGAGAGTACGGCAAGTAAGCCCAGCGAGAAAAGCAGGGCACTGACTGTCAAAAAGTGCACAAGCCCCGGTTCCGTAAACCACGCTGCAGTGGATATAGCTGTGATCAGGAGATTATTCATTGGTTGTTGCGGTTAGACGGGTTGACATTAAAATGGCCCCGATAATGGCAACCAGCAGCAGAACACCCACCACGATGAAGGGCAATACATAGTCGTTCATGAGCAGCACCCCGAGATCGTAGACCGTTTCGCTTCGTTCTTCAGGAGTCGCTGCGGGCCAGTTGGTAGTGTGATAGCTGTATATTAACAATACAGCGGTGACCGCTGCCATGAGTGAAGCCGGCAGCAGGTTGACTGTGACCGCTTCGAATTTATCAGTGAGGCCCTGGTTGGTGAGCATCATGCCAAAGAGTATCAGAATCAAAATGCCGCCCACATAGACCAGCAACTGGGTAGCGGCAATAAAATCGGCATACAGCAACACATAGAGAACCGCCACGCCCAGCAGGGAGAACATCAGGGCAAAGGCGGAGTGGACAATATTTTTAGAGAATACCATGATTCCAGCAGACACCACGGTAAGCAGTGAGAAGAAATAAAATGCCAGGGCACTAAGATCCATGTGGTTCCTCTATTTTTCTGATGACTTTTGTTCCGGTGAGGTATCCGACTCCTTTTTTTGCTGGGCTTGTTTCTTTTTAGCGGCCTCTTCTTTTTGCCGTTGTTTTTCCTCCTGTTCTTTCTCCAGCTTTTCTTTTACTTCCACTGTTTTTTCCTCACTCAATTCGCTGAATTGAAAGAGTAGATTGTTTCGGTCAAATTCTGAGTATTCGTATTCAGGAACCATGGTGATGCAATCCGTAGGACAGGGAGGAACACAGAGGTCACAGTACATGCATTTCGACATATCGATTTCAAAGTTGGTGATCCAAAATCGTTTAGGGTTGCCGGTGGAGGTTTTCCCCAAATCGACGTCAGATGTTGCCTGCACGGTTTCAATGGCAATGCAGTTTACAGGACAGGCCCTTTCGCAGAGTTTACAGCCGATGCAGTCGTCAATATTTACATAGAGTTTGCTGCGTGCCGTTTCGGGCAGTTCATCGCGCACATCGGGATACCGGATGGTTACCGCTGGTTTAAATAGATGGCGCATGGTCACTTTCATACCGGTGAAAATCGATTTCAATGTGACCAGGCTTTTTTTCAGTGCATGTACCATAGGTTTACTTTTCTAGCATTAAAAAATCATTTCCCACAGCGCAATCAGTACAAAGTTCACAAACGATATAGGGATGAGGAAGCCCCAGCATATTTGCATGAGCTGATCCACCCGGTACCGTGGGAGCGTCCACCTCATCCACATCATCACAAAGACCAGCAGCATACCTTTCAGCATGAACCAGAAGAATCCCCAGACCGGCCCGGCCATAAAGTCACCGAAGGGACTATTCCACCCCCCGAAAAAGAGTACCGAACCCAGCAGTGAGAGCAGCAGCATGTCGGCATACTCAGCAAGCATAAAAATCCCCCAGCGCATGCCTGAATACTCTGTCTGGAAACCTGCAACCAGCTCCGATTCTGATTCAGGAAGGTCAAAAGGCACACGGTGCGATTCGGCTACGATGGAGATAAAGAAGATCACAAAAGCGATCAGCAGGAATGGGTTCTGAAATATCAGCCAGTCGGGCAGAAATCCGAGTGTGCTGTTTCCTGTCTGCATCTCAGTAACGGTCATCAGGTTAAGCGAGCCGGCCACCACCAGCACCGATAAAACAGACATGATCGTTGGCACTTCATAGCTGACCATCTGTGCTGCCGTGCGCATGCCGCCCAGCAGGGACCACTTGTTGTTGGAGGCCCAGGCTCCCATG
>JAWVZW010000267.1:0-3889 GCA_033721975.1 Balneolaceae bacterium | reverse complement strand
ATACCTTCTATTATGGCGCGGAGTATATTTTTAATGACGTGACGTCAACTGGAAGAATTGAAAACCTCTCCGGCAGTGTGACGGATCCAATCTCCGCAAGCACCGGCCCAAGCAGGTATCCACAGTCAACCTGGGAATCGATTGCAGCCTATGTAAATAAGGATTTCAGGCTGTCGGATACGTTTACCCTGCAGGGAGGTGTACGCTACAATCACTTTATTTTACATTCGGATTTCAGCAACAACAGAGATTTCTATCCCTTGCCGTTTGATGAAGCACAAATCAACAACGGAGCCCTGACAGGAAGTATAGGAGCCATTTATAAACCGACGAATAGCTGGATTATCAGGGCCAATTTCGGAACCGCCTTCCGTTCACCAAACGTGGATGATATTGGAAAGGTATTCGATTCCGAACAAGGTACCGTGGTGGTACCCAATCCCGATCTGGAAGCAGAATATGCTTACAGTTTTGATCTGGGTATAACCAAAGGAATTCAGGACCGGATCAAGCTGGAAGTGGCAAGCTACTATACCATTCTGGACAATGCCATGGTGCGCAGAGACTTTCAGATTAGCGGGCAGGACAGCATCTTCTATGATGGTGTTCTCAGCAGGGTACAGGCAATTCAAAATGCGGCAACCGCTAATGTGTATGGTATCCAGGCAGCCGCAGAAGTTCAATTGACTGATGCATTCACCTTCTTTACCGATCTTAACTACCAGGTAGGTGAAGAGGAGCTGGATGACGGCACCACCAGTCCGTCCCGGCACGCCGCCCCCCTTTTTGGAGCGAGCAGGCTGCGGTATCAGAATCGCGGTTTAATCCTGGAAGTAAACGCGATTTATCAGGGAGAAAGGTCTCATGAAGACCTCGCAGTCAGTGAAAAAGACAAAACAGAGATCTATGCACTCGATGAAAACGGGAATACCTATGCTCCCGCCTGGTATACGCTGAATGTGAAATCGGTCTATCCGCTTAATGAAACGTTTACCATAAGTGCCGGGCTCGAAAATATTACAAATCAGAGATATCGGCCGTACAGTTCGGGTTTATCGGGGCCGGGAAGAAATTTTGTTCTATCTTTGAGGGCGGGGTTTTAATTTTTTTTTAGAGTAAAAAAAGTCCCCCTTTGGAGGGGGTAAAGGATAGCACAGCCGGACAGGGGGATGATTGACGGAGCGTTGATTCGACTAGGTGATAATTTTGTGGCTTGAGCCCACAAGTGTCATCCCCCATTGCCCCCTTCTAAGGGGGACACTCTTTGGTCAGTCTCTATATTGAAATCTGACATCACCCCCACCACTACTAATTCAACCGAATCGTACTTCGCTCGATTTCACGGATCTGTTCGGGAAGCTCGCCCTGAAAGACCTGTTCGATTCGTTGAAACTGCTCATCAATCTGGGCCGCCAGCTCCATGTAGACCTCGTATTGCTGCTGTGTAGGCCGGCCGTCACCGGTAGCCACGGTACTGGCCAGGGAGGCCAATTTATTATTCAGCTTAATCGGATAGTTCAGTACATCCTGGCTGGACTCCGCTTTGGTCTGCATCAGTTCTCCTTCCACATCGCCCAGCACTTCCAGAACAGAATTCGCTCTTTCAATGAGTTCTTCATTGTCAGGATTATCCGATTTCAGTTCATTGATCTGCGCACGTACATCCCTGATGCGATTGATCGTCTTGTGAGTGGTATCCAGCTTGGCAATAATGGTTTGATGAAGATCAAACTGCGCCTGGAAATCTTCCTGCGTGGTTTCGATTCGCGGATCCTTGACCAATTCGAATGTCTGTTCTGCGACCACTTCATCATCAATCAACAGCTGAACCTGATAGGATCCCGGTATGGCACTTGGCCCTCTGGTGGAACCGGCCCACAGGATCTGGCGGCCCTCGATATCGGTCGCACCCGGATAGAGCATGTTCCAAACAAACACATTATTTCCCTCTTTGGTCGTCAGCGCATCAGACGGAACATCGTGTTCCTCCTCGTAGAACTGATCTGACTCTTCCACCGGATCTCCATCCAACGTTTCCATATTCGAAAAGGTCCGGATCACCGTACCATTCGATTCCAGAAAGCGCAGCTTGACTTCTGAGTCAGGAATGGTGTTCAGATTGTAGTAAACAACCACCCCATCTTCCGGATTTTCACCCGTAGTGTCACCCGGGCCCATATTCCTGTGACTTCCGAAGAGATATGTGGTTTCCGGTTTGAAAAGATAGTGATCCGAGTTGGCCACCTGGTCGCTTAACTGATGCAGAACCGACAGATCATCCAGAATCCAGAATGACCTTCCCTGAGTTGCGATAACAAGATCTTTATCCCTTGCATGTACGGTAAGGTCTGTGATAGGAACAGCCGGCAGATTCAGCTGAAGCGGCTGCCATTTCTCCCCATCATTGAAAGAAACGTATACCCCGGTTTCCGTTCCGGCATAAAGCAGGCCTTCCCTGTTAGGATCTTCCCTGATTACACGTGTAAAATCACCTTCCGGGATACCGTTATTGATCCGTGTCCAGCTTCGTCCGTAGTTGTCCGTTTTGTACAGCATCGGCGTAAAATTATCAAATTTATATCTGTTGGCAGCCAGATAAGCCGTTCCCGGATTGTGCGGTGACGGATCGATAATACTCGCCATGGCTTCCGGCATACCGTCCGGAGTGACCTCAGTCCACGTCTCGCCGTTATCCCGGCTTACGTGAATCAGACCATCATCGGCGCCGGCCCAGAGAACGCCCGGCTGAATGGTAGATTCAGCAAACGTGAACACCGTATTGTAATATTCCACGCTTGTATCATCCTTCGTGATCGGTCCCCCGGACTCTCCCTGTTTGGACTTTTCATTCCGGGTAAGATCATCGCTGATGGTTTCCCAGCTCATCCCTTCATCCCTTGACCGATGCACGTATTGTGACGTGGCATAAAGAACGTTGGGATCGTGGGGAGAGATGTAGATCGGAAAGGTCCATTGAAATCTGTATTTCAGGTCCTCGGCACCTGCGCCCATCGGGTTGTCCGGCCATACGTCGATACGGTCGCTTTGGTTGGTAAAGTCATTAAACTTGTTAAAATATCCCCCGTAACTGCCCCCGAAGGTAACATTGGGATCCTCAGGATCCGGTGCAATATATCCGCTTTCACCACCGGCTACCGGGGCCCAGTCTCTTTCCGTGATACCGGAACCCGCCGTTCGGCTCAGAATTCCCACGGTGCTGTTATCCTGCTGCGCGCCGTAAATTCTGTAGGGAAACTGATTATCTGTGATTACCTGATAGAATTGTGCCGTTGCATACTTGTAATACGATGACCAGCTTTCACCGCCGTTGTATGAAACCTGTCCGCCCCCATCGTTGGCAACCACCATGCGGTTTCCGTCATTCGGTGAAACCCACAGATCATGATGATCACCATGGGGAGTACCGATACGGTCAAAAGAACTCCCTCCATCCGTTGATTTGAAGAAACCGACATTGAGTACGTACACTTCATCCTCATGGTTGGTGCCGGCTACAACGTGTGTATAGTACCAGGCACGCTGGCGCAGGTTACGGTCTGCGGTGGTACGCGACCATGTTCTTCCGCCGTCATCCGATTTAAACAGCCCGCCATTTTCATTTTCGATGATGGTCCACACCCGGTCGGAATTCAGAGGCGAGATGGCCACACCGATTTTACCTGAAATTCCTTTCGGCAGGCCCGGCCGCTGTGATATATTTTCCCAGGTGACTCCGCCATCCGTACTTTTGTAAAGTCCGCTTCCTTCACCCCCGCTGGACATTTCCCAGGGGTTTCGATAGGCCTCCCAAAGAGAAGCATATAAAATTCGCGGGTTATTCGGATCGATCTCAATATCTACCGCGCCGGTATGTTCATTATGATAGAGT
>JAWVZW010000266.1:0-3902 GCA_033721975.1 Balneolaceae bacterium | reverse complement strand
GCCGGGGATATCTTTGCCCTTGCAGGCTATGAGGATGTAGAAATAGGGGATACATTGACCCATGTTTCCGATCCGACTCCGATAGATTACTACGATATTGATCAGCCAACCATGGCGATGTATTTCCGGGTAAACAATTCACCGTTTGCAGGCAAGGAGGGCGATTACGTGACCTCCAATATGCTCAAGGACCGGCTTCAAAAAGAGATTCGAACCAACGTATCGATTCGTGTGGAGCAGACCGACAACCCGGATGTTTTCAGGGTAGCCGGACGGGGTGAGCTTCAGCTTGCCATTCTGATTGAAACCATGAGGCGAGAGGGATACGAGTTTGCGGTTTCGCGTCCGGAGGTACTCTTTCGTGAAGTGGATGGAAAACTACATGAGCCGTTTGAAGAGGTTGTGATTGACGTACATAGCGATTACAGCAATAAAGTGATAGACAACCTCCAGAAACGAAAAGGAATCATGACTTCCATGGTTCAGGAAGGAGAGAATAACCGAATTGAGTTCAAAGTACCTTCAAGGGGATTGATCGGATTTCGTGGTGAGATGCTTACCGAAACGCGCGGAACCGGTATCATGCACCAGCAGTTTGATGAGTATGGCCCCTATGCAGGAGAAATTCCCGGCAGAACGCGCGGTGCCCTGATTTCCCTGGAGCAGGGTGATGTGACTCCCTATGCACTGGAAGGACTTCAGGATCGTGGTCAGTTCATCGTGGAACCCGGTGATCCGGTTTATATGGGGCAGGTTGTTGGCATCAACAATCGTGCGGACGATCTGGTGATCAATGTTGTCAAAAAGAAAAACCTTACCAATCACAGGGCTACGCAGTCAGCAGATGCAGTAAAAATTTCACAGGCTAAAAAAATGAGCCTTGAACAGTGCATCGAATTTATTGACAGGGATGAACTGCTCGAGGTAACTCCCAAAAGCCTGCGTATCCGTAAACTCCACCTGGACCACAACGACAGGAAGCGCGCAGAGAAAAAGAAAGAGCTGGTTTAACCCTTCAGACATTCAGCCTGTAGGTTAATCCACCAAAACGCTTACAGGATACCGCCTACAGGATCTATTCCGCAAAACAGGTAGTTTGAACTATCCTGGAATTAAAGTGCGGATATTATGGAAGCACATCTGCTCCTGGAAGTAAAGCCGGAAATGATCGGGTCTGTTTCGGACTTCACCTACAAATGGTGCGTCAATATGGGTCTTGATAGGCAAAGCGCAGCCAGGATGGCTCTTTGTATGGATGAAGTGCTGACCAATATCACCCTATATGCATTCAAGGATGAAAACGGGTATGCAGAGGTCTGGTATCAATATTCCCCTTCCGAAATAGAAATCATCGTCCAGGAAAAAGGAGAGCCGTTTGATCCGGAAAAGTATACATATGATCCGGATAGGGCGATACGTGAAAACGACTTCAAAGGAGCATCACTGGAAGCGATCCGCCAAATGGCCGATCAGTTCCTGTTTCTGAATAGGGGAAAGGATGGCAAGGAATACAGACTGATTAAAAAATTTCACTTTCCGCATATTATGGAGGTACTGCCTGCCGGCTATGATGTGGACAGCGAAAATCAGAGGGACAAGTCTGAATCTGAAGAGGATTTTTTGATTACGCCGGTTACGGTGGATGATGCGGAAGATATTGCAAAGCTGATCTACCGATCCTACAGCTATAGCTATCCCAAAGAGGATCTCTATTTCCCCAGACGTATCGAAACAGCGATAAGAAATAAGTATAAGTACGGTACGATTGTCAGAACAGTTTCGGGCAGACCGGTTGGATATTTTGCAGTAGTTAAGAGTACCGATTCTATGATAGGGGAGGTAACGGAAGCGGTTGTTTCTCCGGCTTACCGTAATCGTGGGCTCATGAAAAAAATGATGCTGAACCTTATTGAGATGAGCCGTCAGGAAGGATTGGCTGGGCTCTTCGGGATGGCTATCACAAATCATCTGTTCAGCCAAAAAGTAAATGCTAAATATGGTTTTAAAAGCACTGCGCTGATTATTTCAAAATCGGGAAGGCGAAGATTCAAGGCAATGGAAAAAAGTTTTCTCGATATGATCAGTGTGGTACTTGATTTCCTGCCTCTGACAGATCATTGGCACAAACCACCCGTTATTCCGGAGGCCTACACGGATTTGCTATCCGGCATCTATGCCCAGTTTGATGAACCGGAACTTTCAGCCTCTCCAAATGCACCGTATTCAAGCCGGAATGAAAAAACAGACATGAGTCTTTCGATCAACTATGAGTCGAGGTCGGCACTGATCGTAGTAAAAACATATGGAGCCGGTTTTGTGGAGAGCTTTAACCGAATGTTGAAGAGCACGGAAGACATTAAGCTGACTTCCATTTACATCGATCTGCCGATGGATGATCCTTATATCAACAAGGCCATTACACGGGTAAAAGAAATGGGGTTTATTCTTTCAGGCCTGATGCCCTTTTTTCATCAGGAAAAAGATTTTTTGCGTATGCAAAAGCTCTACAGAGAGATCAATTTCGATGATATTGAAACATTTAGTGATTGTGCAGGGCAATTAAAAAACATAATCCGAAATGAATACGCTGAATTACAAGAAATCGGGCAGGAAGCTTGAGATCACCTTAACGGGTGATTTCAACCTGAATGCTGTAAAGAGGATTTCAGATTTGCTGGATGACAGAAAGGAATTGGTAATTGACCTTCAGCAATCCAGGTTCGTCAACAGCAGAGCCATCATCTTTTTACACAGACTCATGAACTCGGAACCGCCTGTGAAGGTGCAAATCAGTAATCCGCCCAAAATCTTTTTTGAACTGCTTCAGGTACTGGATCTTCACAAGAACTGGAAACTCGATGAAATTGTGCAACCCTAGACTGTTAGACGATGGAAGAAGAAAAACCTGTATTGACTTCACTGAACCTGGATTTTGCGGTTTGGGATCAGGTGTTTACCGTACATCCGCTGGTTATTGTGGGAACGCTTGATAAGGATGAAAACCTGAACCTTGCTCCAAAACACATGGCTTTCCCGCTTGGCTGGAAGAACTATTTTGGATTTGTGTGTACGCCCAGGCATGCAACTTATCAAAACATCAGCGATAACGGGGTGTTTACCGTAACCTACCCGAAACCGGATCAGGTGGTGATTACGAGCCTCACCGCTTCACCCCGCCAAGATGATGGAAGCAAACCCGACCTGGAAGCCATTAAAACATTTCCTGCATCAGATATAAATGGATTTTTTGTTGAAGACGGCTACCTGTTCCTGGAATGCAAATTGATCCGATTTATCGATGGATTTGGAGATAATAGCCTCATTTTAGCCGAGATTGTTGCAGCGAAAGCACTCAATGATGTGATCAAAAATCCGTCTCATACAGATAATGAAATTCTGTTTAAACATCCCCAGCTGGTCTACATTGCACCGGATCGATACGCAGTGGTTTCCGATACACAGGCATTTCCATTTCCTGATGATTTTAAAAAGTGAGTCATGATAAAGATTGCTGAATCAAATAATATTCTTAAGGAGTGTCTGGGTTGTGAAAAAGAGTTTCTCAGGATTTTAGAGAAATTGGTCACTATAGAAACACCTCCTGCAGATGCTGCATCTCATAAGAATCTGTTTGGTGTGGTGGAAGAGGAGCTGAAGAAGGTGGGTTATCAGACTCATTACTATCCCGGAGAATTGAGCGGTGGGCAGATCTTATCAAAACCACTCTCTGAAAATGGTAATGCAAATGTGTATCAATTGCTTCTGGGCCATGTGGATACTGTTTGGCCAACAGGAACTTTGCACAAGATGCCGTTTACGAATGAGGGTGATGTGTTTACGGGACCGGGCATCTACGACATGAAGGCCGGAATTGCAATGATGCTGCAGGCTCTGAAGGTGAT
>JAWVZW010000265.1:0-3907 GCA_033721975.1 Balneolaceae bacterium | reverse complement strand
CTCACGCTCTCAATGACTCCGAAGAATTCCAGCCCATTGTACTTGAAGAACGGGTTGATCATGATAGAAGTCATTTCGCCTACACCTGCTGGTGCACCACGTCCAGGTGTAAAGCTGGGAGCAAATCTGCCTGAACGGAAGTTACCCGGAGTAATTACGTTATAGTATCGGGATCCGCTACGGTCACCGGTATAGACATATATTGACTTGGACTGAGAGATATTCAGGATAGATCCGGTCAGACGGAATCTGAATGCGTCATTAATCTGCTTATCATATCCAAGTTTTCCATAGATGGTTGCATGTGTTTTGAATTCACTTGCTACCGTGCTCTGGTTCAGTTTACCATTGCTCACGCCCAGCATTCCAAAAAATGCGCCACTGTAGTAGTACACCTCACCCGCAACTTCCGTGGTGAATGAGTCCATAATATAGTTTCCTACAAATGGATTGTGAATTGCTCCAGCGTTATCAGTTCTTCTGAAATGGGTATCACCGTAGTTCAGCTCCATGTGTCCCACTTTGAACCGTACATTTTCCATCAAACCGGATGCAAGTCCCTCGGAGATGAAGTCCAGACGGTCGATCTGCATGTATCCGCCCTTCACCCAGGCTTCGGGGTGGTGCTGAGAGGAGAGATAGGTGCGAAGGTGCATTCTCAATCCATCAGCCAGTGCGACATCCAGGTCCAGGTTTGATGTGGCCAGGTTGAAGTTTTTCTCAAGATCTGGCAAAGTTCCAGCGTCATTGTCATGACTCAGTCCCTGGAACTGCAGTGTGTTGGCACCACCGATCCGGACACAGACGTCTTCAAATTCAACATCCGTCATAAAAGGAGCCTCAAACTGATTGAGTCCCCTTTGATCGGGATGCGTATAGTATTGTAAATCGCGGCAGTTCTGGGAAAATGCGCTTCCCGCCGCCACAAAAAATACAACTAACAGAAGTGTTATTTGTTTAAATGAGAGTTTCATAATGATAGCCTCTTATAGGTTATTATTGTTGGTAAATTGTTGTACAATTTCTTTACTAACATCTGATACAAACGGCATACCAAAAGAGAAAAAAACCTGAAATTTTTTGAGATTTTTTCAAAACGGCCTTTTTCGGGCTAAAACGGCACTATTTTTTTAATTCAGTGCCGGTTAACCGGTCAATTGCGGTTACGTATTGCATCTGTGCAAAGCGGATCATTTCATTCTTGCAGTTGTGCAAGCCGGAAGGATTTGCAGTTGTACTAACCGGATAAAACAGTCTGCGTACAGGTTAATTATATATGACATCCTTGAATTGTTGATTCGCGGATTGAGATGAATCAAACAACAAACATAAAGAAGGCCCGGTCAAACTGCACCGGGCCTCTTCTGCAACCATCAATGTAGATTTTATCCCTGAAAATCAGAGTGTATTAAACCGTTCATATGCCGCCTTTTCAAGGCTTTCACGATGTTCGGGATGCGCTATCTTGATCATCTCTTTGGCCCTCTGCCTCAAATTTTTACCGTATAGATTGGCGATACCGAACTCGGTTACAATATAATGGACGTGGGCACGCGTGGTAACCACACCGGCACCCAGTTTCAGATGCGGTACAATCTTGCTCTCTCCCTTGCCGGTAACCGACGGCAGTGCGATAATCGGTTTTCCACCCTCGCTGAGAGAAGCACCCCGTATAAAGTCCATCTGTCCTCCCACACCTGAATAGTGATAGGTCCCGATCGAATCGGCACAGACCTGTCCCGTAATATCCACTTCGATTGCACTGTTAATTGCCGTTACTTTCGGATTTTTCCGGATTACGGCCGTATCATTCACATAGGCGATATCGAGCATTGCGATCATGGGATTGTCGTCCATAAAGTCGTACAGCCGTCGGCTGCCCATCACAAATCCCGCAACTATTTTTTCAGGGTGACGGGTTTTTTTCTTATTGGTAACCACCCCTCTTTCCACAAGGTCGATGACCCCGTCGGAAAACATTTCGGTGTGAATACCGAGATCTTTGTGATTATCGAGTGCTTTCAGTACGGCATTGGGTATGGCACCGATTCCCATCTGAAGCGTGGCACCGTTTTCCACGAGTCCTGCTACGTGATTTCCGATTTGTTGTTCTACCTCGTTGGGATCAGGTATGACGAGTTCGTGCAGCGGTTCATCTGATTCAACAAGAGCGTCGAACCGGCTTGCGTGAAAGATGCCGTCACCATGCGTTCTGGGCATGTTTGGGTTCACCAGAGCGACTGCTCTTTTAGCACATTGTAGGGCGGCCCGGGATGCATCCACGGATACACCCAGCGAGCAGTACCCATGACTGTCCGGCGGGGATACCTGTACCAGGGCCACGTCGATCGGAAGTATGTTTTTTCTGAAAAGGCCGGGTACTTCGCTCAAAAATATGGGAAGATAGTCCGCACTGCCTTCGTTAACTGCTTTACGAACGTTTGCCCCTACAAAGAGAGCGTTCGTTTTAAACGTATCGCTGTATTCCGGATCCGCATACGGAGCTTCTCCCTCCGTGTGCAGGAGAATCACCTCGATGTCGCTCAGTTCGTTTGCGCGTGCCGTCTTGGCATTGATCAGGGGCTGTGGCGCCGCAGCCACGCTGTGAACAAAAACACGGTCTCCCGACTTGATCATCTTTACAGCCTTCTCAGCCGTTGTGTATTTAGATTTGTAACTCATATTCTGATTATAAATGGGTTCATAACTTTACTTTTCACGTCAATACGTTCTCTTAAAAAAGTCTTATTAATAACATAAGAGAGGCTCAAACTATCAGCCTGCCGGTCTTTAAAGATTCGAATTCTATATGATATATTTATGAATTTTATCAGTTTACATCTTGACTGATCCTTAT
The DNA here is from genome assembly GCA_033721975.1 of Balneolaceae bacterium. Taxonomy (GTDB): domain Bacteria; phylum Bacteroidota; class Rhodothermia; order Balneolales; family Balneolaceae; genus Rhodohalobacter. The sequence continues at coordinate 1,050 of JAWVZW010000265.1, read as the reverse complement.
CGTCTACCTGTTTATTTTTGATTGTTTCCAAAGGGCAACCCAACAGTAGAGAGCCGCAATGGCTGGTAAAAGAGCCAGCACGGCAACTCCGTAAAAAAGCCAGGATGCCATCCACTGAGTCGGCCATAGAGGGGTATAGAGAATTAAACTCATCAGGACCAATGCGACAGATACCGTCAGTAGTAAAAGCCCATTCCTTGCATCGAAAATATCATACAGTACAACAAAAACTCCGACCGTAAATGCACCGAGCAGAAGCAGATGCAGATAAAAAACCCTTAAACCGTGATCTGAAATCCAGTACTCTGCCGGGAGCAGAGTTGCAAACAGTTGGACAGCCACCTTTAATCCAAGGAGTACCAGTACCGTTTTCCAGAACCAGGTTCGCACCCATCGGGATTCCCTGGTGAATATGAAAAGATTGATCCCCAGGCCCGTTGCAGTCATTATACTGCCGGTTATCGCGGTATAGAGCAAAGGTCTGGTCAGCAGGGATTCGGAAATACCAAATGGAAACGTAAGCGGGGCTCCAAAGAAGATCAGAATCCCCCCCAGTTTCGGGGTAATCCAACCGGATTGAGATTTGAGGGAAAGTCTTTCATAAAGCATTCCCAACAATATGAGTACAACCCAGCCTTCCGTAAATGTTGCCAGGAATAAATGGGTGAGAGCTTTTCCGTAAAGTGGATTCTCAGTGCCTGCAAACTGAACAACCGCAACACCCCAGGCTCCCAGGGAGGAGATAAACAGCATGACGAGGGCAAAATCAAAGTAGGTAATGGAACTGTCTGGTTCGATGTAATTTCGAACCTTGAGGTAACCGGCCATGAATCCATACCAAAAGAGCATGACCACTCCGGAAAGAATGACAGAGGCCGGAAGGTGAAGGGATCCCAGGGTAACCGGACCATATCCATAAATCAGGAAAAAGGGGTAGGTAGCCAACCCAACGAACAACGAGCCCATCGCCATGCGTGTCATCAGAATGTTCGCCCCGTTCACATTCGCAGTCATGCTTGTTTTACGAATAATGAAGTAGAAAGGCACCGG
>JAWVZW010000264.1:0-3911 GCA_033721975.1 Balneolaceae bacterium | reverse complement strand
AAGGCCGGCGCAAAAGTGGTTTTAGCCGCACGTGATAAATCAAAAGCCGAAGAAAAAGCAAAAGAGTTAAATGATAATGGCGGTGAAGCTTTCGCTATTGAAGTAGACGTTACAGACCTGGGATCCGTGTCCGACATGGCCAGGGAAGTACATGATAATCTGGGAGAAATTGATGTATTGGTCAATGCCTTTGGTACCGGACTGATACAGCCATTGCTGGATATAAACCCTAAAGATGCCAAGGAAGTTTTTGATGTGAATATATTTGGTACATTTTTGGTCACACAAACAGTTGGACGCTATATGACTGAGGCTAAAAAAGGCCGGGTAATCCTGTTTCCGGGTATCCTCGGTAAAGCAGTCATGAAGAATACATCCGTTTACTCGGCGTCCAAGTACGCCGTAACCGGAATGGCTAAGGCACTTGTAGAAGAGTACCGCAGAGCTGAAATCAAATTTTCTCTCCTGTATCTGGGCGGCGTAGCTACCGAATTCTGGGACAACCCAAAGGTAGATATGAGAGTCAAAAAAGAGGCAATGCTGACGCCCGAAGAAGTAGCCAAGGCGGTCTACTACGCAGCTTCTCAGCCGGAGCAATCAGTACTGAATGAAATCGTAATCCAGCCCGAATCACATCAGATGGTGTAATTAAGGCAGATTAGATTTATCAAGTTCATGATCGGTGAAGGTGCTGACGGACTATGGAATGGAGTTCAGATATCCTTCATGTGCCAGCATCTTCCCGGTTTCGTCGTAAGCCTCGTCCTCTTCAGGAGCCCAGGTTCCAAGCCCGTCAACGTATCGGTTATACATACAAAAAGCAGCTGCGATCAAAACCGTATCGTGAATTTCACGATCGGTAGCTCCTTCATTTCTCGCTTTTTGGATATCGTCGGGAGTCACCCTGTTTCCCAGAATTTGCACTTTCTTTGCGATTTGAAGAAGTGCCTTCATCTTTGGAGACAAATCTGTTTTTTTGAAACCATTTTTGATATCGCTCAACAACGATAGATCTCCATCAAGATGGTGAGCGGCCGCAGCTCCGTGAGACGAGTGGCAAAAATGACACTCATTCTGGTATGAAACGTAGGATGCAATCATCTCGCGCTCTGCACTTGTGAGTGTAGACTCGCCTCGTAGCAGAATTTCTGCCAGTTCATTCAGAGGTTTAGCTGTATCGGGACGATAATGCATAAGTCCCACGATTCCGGGATATTGGTTATCTAGATTTATATGTGCCATAACGGTTTAAGTCTAATCGGGATTAGGATATTGTTCTCTAAATAAGACTATTTCCCGATGAGTATCAAGATCGTACGAACAAGACTGTAACAGCACGAGAATTGTTCTCAATCTCTCTCAATAGCGGATTTTCAATTCATCCTGAATTCTAGGATGCTACCGGGCACTCCTGTAGTGCAGCTTTGTAACTTTTTGTAAGCAGGTCGATGGCCTCATCGATATGCTCCTTTTTAACCGTTAGGGGGGGTCTGAAGCGGACGGTTTTGGTACCGCATCCCAGGATCATCAACCCGTTTTTGGCGCACTCTTTTATGACTGCATTTCTGGCATGGGTGTCGGGCAGGTCAATGGCACAAAACAGGCCCTTGCCTCTCGGGTTGCTGAGATGCTCCTCGGTCTCAGCCATTTTTCGAATGGCGTTCAGTAAGTACTCGCCGGTGCGGGCTGCGTTTTGTACCAGGTTTTCTTCTTCGATCACCTCAAGGATCCTGTCAAATCGGACCATATCCACCAGATTTCCGCCCCAGGTAGAGTTTATTCTGGAAGATACATGAAAACAGTTGGTTTCAATATCATCAATCCGTTTGCTGGCCAGAATACCGCAAACCTGTGCTTTTTTCCCAAAGGCAAGGATATCCGGTTTCACATAATGCTCATGGGCCCAGAATTTACCGGTTAGCCCGATACCGGTCTGCACTTCATCATGGATGAGAAGCGCGTCAAATTCATCGGCAAGATCCCGAAGGCCGGTGTGAAATTCTTTTCGGAAGTGATTGTCGCCACCTTCACCCTGAATTGGCTCAAGGATAATGCAGGCAATGTCATCTTCGTACATTTCAAAATAGCGGCGAGCCTGGGCCAGTGCCTCTTTTTCCTCCATCGCCACCTTGTTGATGTTCTCCTCGGTAAGAGGGAAGCGAACGGCAGGATTGTGGATACGCGGCCAGTCAAACTTGGGAAAGTACTTTACTTTTTTTGGATCGGTATTGGTCAGCGACATGGTATATCCGCTGCGGCCATGAAACGCCTTATCGAGGTGCAAGACCTTATGACCCTTTTCGGTGCGGTATCCTTTTTGGAAATTCTTCTGAACTTTCCAGTCAAAAGCTACTTTCAGTGCATTTTCAACCGCAAGGGCACCGCCGGATACAAAAAAGGTGTAGGGCATATACTCCGGGATGCCTACCCTGGCAAAGGTATCCACAAAATGTGCCATCTCCTCTGTATACACATCTGAGTTGGATGGCTTGTTTACGGCTGCCTGTCCAATTGTTTGGATAAACTCAGGATCTCCGGCCAGCCGGTCATGATTCATGCCCAGTGGATTGGAGGCGTAAAACGTAAAAAAGTCCAGATAATCTTTGCCGGTCGCAGAGTCATGAAGATATGGTCCCTTACTTTTCTGCAGATCCAGAACCATTTCATATCCATCGGCCAGGATATGCTTTTTCAGGATCGGACGAACATTCTTCGGTTCAACAAGTTGGGGCATGGCAATAGCAGTTTAAAAAAGTGGATTTGTATAGCTCTCACTGAAGAATAAGAAACTGCAGTGTCAAGGTAAAAGGGAAAGTCGGGAGTGGTGAGTATTGAGTAGTGAGTATTTAGATGCTAATAAGTTCACAGTCAACAAGCCAAAGGTAACTAGCAACAGGCGGCAAGCATCAGGTTTCAGGACAAAAATTGTGAACGTCCTAAACCTAAGCAATCTGAGATCTGAGCTAGCATATTATCAATCTGAGATCAACAACCAACCACTGACAACTATCAACTGACCACCACCAACTAACACCTACTCCCATCCCAAAAAAACCTTCCTGATAATCGAAACACACTCCATAAGCTGTTCTTTCGTCATCACAAGGGGAGGGGCGAAGCGGATGATATTGCCGTGCGTGGGCTTGGCCAGAAGGCCGTTTTCCTTAAGACGTACGCAAAGATCCCAGGCTGTGGAGCTGTCGGGTGAGTCATTGATTTCAACGGCATTGAGCAGACCTTTCCCTCGAACGCCGGAAATAAGGCTGCATTCAGTCTGCAGTTGATTCATTTCATCCCGAAAAATCTTACCCAGTTGACGTGCATTCTGCATCAGATTCTCCTCTTCAACCACATCGAGTGCTGCGATGGCAACCCGGGCTCCCAGCGGATTGCCTCCAAACGTTGAACCATGCTGACCCGGTTTAATAACCTCCATAATTTTCTTGTCCGCCAGAACAGCTGAAACCGGGTATACGCCTCCTGAAAGAGCTTTTCCCAGGATAAGAAGATCCGGACGAACATAAGTTGCCGCCTGCCGCTCGCATTTATCACTACATGTACAGTTTCCGCAAACAGCTAGAAGGCTCCCTGTACGTGCAATTCCGGTTTGAATCTCATCTGCCATGAACAGGACATTCTTCTCTCTGCAAAGGTCTGCGGCCTGCCTGATATAGTCATCATCGGGCACCATCACACCAGCCTCTCCCTGGATCGGTTCAACCAGAAACCCGGCAACATTGTCATCCTGCAGTGCTTTATTAAGCTCCTCCAGATTGTTATAGGGTATCTTTACAAAACCGGGCGTATATGGGCCGAAATGATTTTTGGCATTCGAATCATCTGAAAACGATATGATGGTAGTGGTACGTCCGTGAAAATTTCGCGAGCAGACAATGATTTTAGCCTCATTT
>JAWVZW010000263.1:0-3923 GCA_033721975.1 Balneolaceae bacterium | reverse complement strand
GAAGGGGGACCATTATAACTTCAACTTTTTATTCTTCAATGGAGTACATCAAATCAAAAAGTATGCAACCCCTCAAACCCTGGCTCGATATACCGGCTGATTCGGATTTTTCGATTCACAATTTGCCGTTCGGGATATTTTCTCTGCCGGAGGCGGGTAAGGGGAAGCGTGCAGGAATGGCAATCGGGGAGTATGTGATTGATCTTGCCGATTCTGCGGATGAAGGGCTTTTTGAGGAGCTGGATTTTGACTACAAGGTATTTCACACAGAATATCTGAATGATCTGATTGCGCTGGGCAGATCTGTGACCAACGAGATACGGCTTGCGGTTCAGAAAGCTCTTTGTGATGAGTGTTCCGTGCTCAGAAATGTAGGTGGTCTTCTTGCAGGAATGGAAGAAGTAACTCTGCACCTTCCTGTGAAAATTGGCGACTACACGGACTTTTATTCAAGCCGTGAACATGCTTTTAATGTTGGGAAGCTCTTCCGTGATCCTGATCATGCACTGCTACCCAACTGGAAACATCTGCCGGTAGGTTATAACGGACGGGCATCCTCCATCGTGGTATCAGGGAGCAGCATACAGCGGCCAATTGGACAGTCCCTGCCGGATGGAGAGAAATCACCCGTTTTTGAACCGACAAAGAGACTTGATTTTGAATTGGAGATCGGATTTATCATCGGTAGAAAAACTCAGCTAGGGCAGAGGGTCACTATTCAAGATGCAGAGAAGTATATATTCGGGCTGGTACTGTTTAATGACTGGTCAGCCCGCGATATTCAAAAATGGGAATACCAGCCGCTTGGACCCTTTTTGGGCAAAAGCTTTGCTTCCACCGTGTCACCCTGGGTGATACCGATGGAGGCCCTTGAACCGTTCAGAACCACAGGGCCACAGCAGGATCCTGAGCCTCTTCCTTACCTTCGGAGTAAAGGGCTGAATCACTATGATATTCAGCTCGAGGCCGCCATTTCAGGGATGGATGGAGATGAGACCGTGGTCTGCCAAACTAATATGAAGCATCTCTACTGGAGTATGATGCAGCAGCTGGCTCACCACACATCCAATGGGTGCAATCTGAATATAGGTGACCTAATGGCTTCCGGCACCATTTCAGGACCGGAACCTGGTTCTCAAGGGTGCTTGCTTGAAATCACGGAAAACGGCAAAAATCCGGTTCGTCTGAAAGACGGGCAGATGAGGAGCTGGCTGGAAGACGGGGATACGGTTACCCTGCGCGGTTATGCAGAAGGGAATGGGATTCGTGTCGGTTTCGGTGAGTGTAAAGGTAAAATTAAAACAACAAACTGAGCTAGAAATACCAAATTTAAATCATTCCATGCCCCTGAAAACCAAAACCATCAATTTTGAAGCTGTCGACAATCGCACACGCTATAAATTTATGACCACCGCGGTTGCCCCGAGGCCGGTCTGTTTTGCCAGCACGGTAGACGGGGAGGGGAAAGTGAATCTGAGTCCGTTCAGCTATTTCAACATGTTCTCTTCTACACCCCCGGTGATGGTTTTTTCTCCGTCACGCAGCGGCCGTGACGCCACGCATAAGGACACCTACCACAATGTGAAGGAGGTACCAGAAGTGGTGATCAATATTGTAAATCATTCGCTGGTGGAGCAGATGTCACTGACCAGTGCTGCATGGGATAAGGGTGTCAACGAATTTAAAAAAGCCGGGCTTACGGAGGTTCCGTCTGATGTTGTAACTCCTCCCAGGGTATTGGAAGCTCCGGTATCATTTGAATGCAAGGTGGACCAGGTTATTGAGCTGGGGAAAGAAGGGGGTGCTGGAAACCTGGTTATCGCCCGGGCCCTCAGAGCACATATAGCAGATGAATTTGTTGATGAAGATGGATTTCCGGATCAGGTAAAACTGGATCTGATAGCACGAATGGGAGGGGACTGGTATTGTCATGCAAATTCGAATTCGATGTTTCAACTTCCGAGGCCGGGCGGAACTGCAGTGCTTGGCGTTGACGGCCTACCGGAGGGGATACGGGTTAGCTCTGTACTGACCGGAAGTCATCTTGGCCGGCTGGGAAACCTGGATTCATTGCCCTCAGAAGAGGAGATTTCAAGAGCATCAAAACTTGAAAAAGTGATGGAGATCCGGAACAAATTCAAAGAAAATCCATCCGCTTTGCTTGAAGCTTTGCATCGGGTAGGAAAGGAGATGATTGAGGCCGATAAAGTGAAGCTCGCACTGGCAGTGATGATGAGTGAAATGTACAAGAAGTAAGAAAGTCTCTTCTCAAGAGGGGACTTTCTGTATTTGAACATAAAAAATGACACAAAACAACATCCTTTGGAAGCCTTCAGAACGATTCGTTCAGGATTCGAATCTGAAGAGGTATGAGAAGTGGCTGGAGTCTACGCGGGGGCTGTCATTTAACTCCTATACAGAGCTATGGGAGTGGTCGGTTAAAGATGTTGCGGATTTTTGGGAATCGATTTGGGAATACTTTGAGATTATACATCACTCACCCTATGATGTAGTTCTATCGGATGCGTCCATGCCCGGTGCCCGGTGGTTTGAAGGGGCTACACTGAATTACACTGAACATATTTTCCGCAATAAATCGAAAGTGCGTCCTGCGTTGTATTACCGGTCGGAGGCAGGCACTTTCAGCAGCCTGAGCTGGAAGGAACTGGAGCAAAAAGTGGCATCTGTTCAGGCATTTCTGAAAAAAGAAGGGATTGGCAAGGGGGATCGGGTTGCAGCATATATTCCGAATATTCCGGAAGCTATGATCCTATTTTATGCGGTGAGCTCGCTGGGTGCTGTCTGGAGCTGCTGTTCGCCCGATTTCGGCGTAAAAACCGTCATTGATCGGTTTTCGCAAATCAAACCGACCATTCTGTTCGCAGCTACCGGTTATGAGTATAACGGGAAACACTACTCACGAAAGAGTGAAATTGACCGGATTCTAAAAGGGATACCGGAAATTGAAAAAACGGTTCGAATACCTTGGCCTGAAAATGAGGATGTCAAATCCCCAAAAAGCTCGGACGATTCGCTGTCGTGGAAGGAAGTACTCCGAACTCCGTTTGAGGAGCTTTCTTTTACCCCGGTCGGTTTTAATGATCCGATTTGGGTACTCTACTCCAGCGGCACCACCGGCAAGCCCAAAGCAATTACACACTCCCATGGCGGCGTTCTGTTGGAACACCTCAAGTATCTTCATTTTCATAATGATGTGAAGCCGGGTGAAAACTTTTTCTGGTACTCTACAACAGGCTGGATGATGTGGAACTTTATGCAGGCCAGTCTGCTTGCCGGAGCCAGTGCAGTGTTGTACGATGGGTCTGCAGGATATCCGGATCTCGGTGAGCTCTGGAGATTTGCCGGCGAACTGCCCATTCATCACTTTGGAACCAGTGCGCCCTACCTAACTGCCTGCATGAAAAAAGAATTGAGGCCGGGAGAGTTAACCGATCTCTCTGAATTGCGGTCCATCGGATCTACGGGAGCTCCGCTGCCTCCTGAAGCGTTCGACTGGGTCTATGATTCAGTCTCTGAAAATGTGTGGCTCTGCAGCATGAGCGGTGGTACTGATGTCTGTACTGCATTTGTGGGAGGGTGCCCCTATGAACCTGTTAAAAGAGGCCGAATTCAACAGCGGTGTCTGGGAGCCGATCTTCATGCTTACTCCGAAGAGGGTGAGAAATTGACAGGATCGCTGGGAGAAATGGTCATCCAAAAACCCATGCCCAGCATGCCGGTTTACTTTTGGGACGATCCCGGCAACAAGCGATACAAAGAGAGTTATTTTGATACATACGAAGGGAAATGGCGCCACGGCGACTGGATACAGCTTTTTGAGGATGGAAGCCTTGTGATTTATGGTCGTTCGGATGCTACGCTGAACCGCAAAGGAATCCGGATCGGTACTGCGGAGATCTATG
>JAWVZW010000262.1:0-3937 GCA_033721975.1 Balneolaceae bacterium | reverse complement strand
TCTATGTTTACTGTAAACCATACTGATCCAGTTTTCTGTAAAGGGTTCGCTCACTGACGCCGAGGGCCTCGGATGCTTTACGGCGGTTCCCTTCAAAGCGCTTCAGCGCCTGCTGAATCAGGAATTTTTCTGCTTCTTCAATAGAGGGGATCTCATCATTGCTGAAAAAACTTTCCAGTTCACCGGTTTCGTCCTCTTCATCCTCCTCATCATACACCGATTCTTCCTGTGTGCGGATGCCCAGTGATTCACTTTCCATCTGGTCGCGCAGATGGCTGGAAATATCGTTCGGATCTATATCCATGGGAATCGCAGAAGGGAGTGCTTTTACATTCTTTTCAGAGAATGTGGAATACAGAAAATTTGCCAGCATTTTTTTCAAATCACTGATATCCGTTCTCATTTCCAGAAGAGCCCGGTAGATCAGGCCGGAATCAGCTCCTGCTCCGGGTCCGGGATCCCGGCTGTAATCCTCTCTATCCTCGGGACGCGAAAGAACTGGCAGATTATCGGCAGAACCGAGATGCTGCCGGCCTTTCAGATATTTCTGAAGGGTATCCTTATCGACAAACTGCGATTTCTCGAGGACCACCAGCTGTTCAGCAACATTGCGCAGCTCCCTCACATTGCCGGGCCATCGGTAGCTTGTGAGCAGTTCCCTGGCTTCATCCGAGAATCCCTTGAAAACCGAGTCGTATTTTGAAGAAAACTCCGTAACGAATTTTTTGAAAATGGGAATAATATCCTCCTTTCGATCCCGCAGAGGAGGAAGCTTGATTTTTACCGTATCCAGGCGATAGTAAAGATCTTCCCGAAATTTTCCTTCACGAACCAGTTCCCACAAATCCTGGTTGGTGGCCGCTATGACGCGTACATCACACGTGTACATTTTACTGGATCCGACACGAAAAAATTCACCGCTTTCCAGTACCCGCAGCAGTTTTACCTGAATATTCTTTGGCGTGTCGCCGATTTCGTCAAGAAAAATGGTGCCGCCGTCAGCTTTTTCAAAATACCCTTTCCGGGATTCGTGGGCACCGGTGAAGGATCCTTTTTCATGCCCAAAAAGTTCGCTTTCAATAATGCCTTCAGGAATTGCTCCGCAGTTAACGATAACAAGGTCGTTTCTCTTGCGATTGCTGAGCGCATGAATGGCACGGGCAGTCACATCCTTGCCCACACCGCTTTCGCCCTGCAGCAGAACGGTGATATCGGTCCCTGCCACCTGCATAATTTTATCCACAACCTGGCGAATGGCAGCCGATTCACCGGTGATCCCGTATCGTTCCTGTAGTGCTTCTCTATCCATAGATTTTTTTCTTAGACCGTAAAGGTAAGAAAGATTCAATTCTTGCCATAGAAAGAAAGCTTTAAAACGGGCATCAGAGATAAGTGATAGCGGAAAAGGTCTTTACATTATGCTTAAAAGGTCGTTTGTTATCATGATCAATTACACAACATCATCTATGAGTACTCCCAATATACCCGACAGTACACAACAGAAACTTCAAAAACATTTCAGCATTATCTATCCTGATATGGATCAGGATTCCCTGCTTGAGGAGACATCCAAACTCCTGAAGAAATACCGTATGAAACCGGCTGGGAAAGTGTCGTTCAATGATGTATGGACACATAAAGACCAGATTCTTATTACGTACGGAGATATGGTACAGCCCAAAAGGGGAGAAGCGGTCTCAAAATTGTCAAAACAGCACCATTTTTTAAAGCGGAAGCTAAAAGGACTGATCGACAATATTCATATTCTCCCTTTTTTCCCCAGTTCATCCGATGACGGTTTTTCAGTAGTGGATTACAAACGGGTGGATGCCAGGCTTGGGGGATGGGAAGATATCGAAAAGATGAGCAGCGATTTTCGTCTGATGGCTGACCTTGTCATGAATCATACTTCCCGATACAGCCGCTGGTTTCAGGGCTATCTGAACAAGGAAGAACCCTATACCGACTATTTCATTGAAGTGGATCCATCCATTGATCTGTCGAACGTAGTGAGGCCGCGAAGTTCACCGCTCCTGACCCCCGTCCACACAGAGGAGGGAGAGAAGTTTGTTTGGTGTACGTTCAGTGATGACCAGGTGGATGTGAACTTTGCCAATCCCGAGGTGCTATTTGAGTATATCGATATCTTTTTGTTCTACCTGAGCAAGGGAATATCTGTGATCAGGCTGGATGCTGTCGCTTTTATCTGGAAAGAGATCGGAACCTCATGTATACATCTTGATGAGACGCACGAGATCGTAAAACTATTTCGCACCATTGCCGACAGTTATGCTCCGGAAACCACAATCATAACTGAGACCAATGTTCCTCATAAGGAAAACATCAGCTATTTTGGAGAGGGTGATGAGGCGCATATGGTCTATCAGTTCAGTCTGCCGCCGCTATTGCTGCATGCTCTACTGACACAGAATGCAAGCTATCTCACAGATTGGGCGGAATCACTGGGAACCCTGCCTGAAAACTGCACCTATTTTAACTTTACCGCATCGCACGACGGTATCGGTGTACGGCCGCTGGAAGGATTGGTGCCTAAGGCAGAACTTAACCTTCTCGTTGAAGAGATTCGCAAGAAAGGCGGCTTTGTGTCAGAGAAGATGAATCCCGATGGAACACTGAGTCCGTATGAATTGAATATTACCTATTTCGATGCATTTGGAGATGATAAAGCTACCGGCTCAAATCAGGAAAAGAAATTCATATGCTCACAAATTATCGCCATGAGCCTTCAGGGAGTGCCCGGAATCTATTTCCACAATCTGACGGCTACCCGAAATAACGTACAGGGAGTATCACTTACGGGACGGTACAGATCCATCAACAGGAAAAAATGGTATTACGAGGAACTGAGTGATGAGTTGAATGATCCGGATACAACGACAAGCCGTATTTTCGGGCGCATGTCTGCCTTGATTTCCAAACGATGGCATCACCCTGCGTTTCATCCGTTTGGAGGACAGAAAGTTCATGATATTGACTCCTCGGTTTTTTGTTTTGAGCGATGGGATCCTGACGAAACAGAGAAGATACTGGTAGCGGCAAACGTGAGCGGTTCAGAGATCCGGATTCATCTGGATGAGCACGATCTTCCATTGTCATCCGATAAGAACTACAGCGATATCTTGTCACAAAAAGAGGTATTGGAAGATGGCATACTGACGATCAATGCCTACTCGGTTGTATGGATTAAAGTCTGAAAACTGATTTAAAGTTGATCCCACCCGGACTGCTAAACCCTCGATCGACCGGTACAGATTTTTCTTTTACCGTTTTGAGGATTTCAGTTTATTGAGACTGCAGAAAAAACACAGGAATCTAACCACTCAGAACACCCGATAATCTCAAAAGGTCGGGGAAACCTCTGAAAATACTTCCGCGAAATTGGTCACAAATCAGGAATCACCACGAATAATTGAAAAACTGCCTCGAAACCTGGGGGTATGGGGCTTGTGGCTGCTTGTCGTAAACGGTTTTGTCGGAGCCGGTATATTTGGTCTTCCCAGCGGAGCATATGCCCTGGCAGGCGAATACAGCATCTGGATATATGCGCTGTGTGCTCTTTTAATGCTGCCGGTAATCCTCTGTTTCGCCGAACTGGGAAGTTACTTCAGGGGAACAGGGGGACCCATTCGTTATGGCAAGGAAGCATTTGGTTCATTTATAGGTTTTCAGTCCGGATGGCTCTTTTATGTGGCACGGCTCATCTCCTTTGCAGCCAACTCTGTTTTATTGGTGGACAGTATCGGCTATTTTTTTTCACCGTCTGCGGAAGGTGCAGGGAGGTTCATCTCTCTGGCGGTGATCATTGGCGGACTTACCCTGATCAATGTATTGGGTTCCGTGGAGTCGATTCGATCTCTGGCACTTTTTACTGTGTTAAAATTCTCTGTACTCATCTTCCTTATTTTTGGCGGCATGG
>JAWVZW010000261.1:0-3939 GCA_033721975.1 Balneolaceae bacterium | reverse complement strand
CCTATACACAGAGAGAACATCTGCAAAAAGTGTGAACCACTATCATCCCTGACTGATCCTTCAGCCGGGGATTTTTTTTATCCTGTTCATACCGGACCGAAGCTACCCTTACCCGTCACCCTATCTTTTGCCTGCTTTCAATTACCCGGCATCCTAATCCAGCGTCAGTTTCGAAATGCATGGCTGCGTTAATCGCTGTATTCGACTTAATGAATAATGAATGCAATTCGCAGGCCCTGACCCACAACTCACTCAGTTCTTGTCTGATCCCGGCTCACAGGACTCTTACCGGATGAACACTTCATTGAGATAGAGCAGAAACCGTATTCAATTTTACACTCTCTCCTGCGGCAGGCGTTTGCGGCCTGCTACAACGGATATGGCAAGCAGGAAGGCGATTGCCAGTATGGTATTGGCTTCAATATCAGATTCACGTCGCAAAAGCGGCCGGTTATCTCCATTCAATACGTAAGGTCCCCAAAAATGCGGGTTGGCATTTTTCGTCTTGATGAAATCAACCTTAGCCCTTTGCAAAGACTCTGATTTTGACAATCCACGATTCAGATACTCATAGAACAGCTCTGCAAATTCTGCCGCATAATGATCATTTACAGACCAGGTATTCAGGACAAGGCTCTTTACTCCTGCATACCTGAGTGCACGATTGATACCCATAATCCCGGTGCCCTGCAGATAACGGTCACCTCCGGATTCACATGAATTGAGCATCACAAGCTCATTGCGGAGATCCAGATCAAACAGCTCATAGGCAAACAGCTGTCCCTTTACCGTTTCAGGACCCTCCGTATCGGAGTCTGCATAAAAGTGAAGCGTTGAAAAAAGCGGGTCACTATCTGACACCTCACTATGAGTTGCCATGTGCAGGATCCGGCTTTTCCCGGCAATCTCCCTGAAGTCACGTGCAGTAGCTGACTCGTTTGTAAATGAACGGTTTGCTTCAAAGCGATTCAGCTCATTTGTTACACGTCGAACCTCCTGCGGAGCCCTTGGAAGAGAAACGAGATTTCTACCGGTCTGTTCATTCTTAAAATCAGCCACGCCAAAACCTGCAAAATCGTACTCGTAGGAAGCAGACATTTCCTGCCGCGTCAAATCTCTCAGGCTATTCAGCATGTAAATGTCGGCCGTCTCAATGAGATACTCTGCCGATCCGTAACTGAACGGAGTATCGGGAGGCGCAACCGGCATCACAGCCAGAGGAAGCTGGTACATGTATCCGTCCGGGATAACGATAAAAGAACTGTACCGGCCATAAAGCTCATCCATACCCAGAAATTGCCCAATCTCATAAAAGTCCACCAAATTGGTCTCTCCGGTGATAATGGAACTCAGTGCACGTTCGAAAAGTACCCGATCGTTATCGGTCACTTCCAGTTTTGCAATGTCTGTCCTCTCCCTTTCGATAAACGCAATGTAATAGTGAGAATTGATTTCAGTAATGTGAACGAGTACCTGACCTGGATTCAGATTTCTTTTGATGTTCCAGATCTTAAGTTCCTGGTAATCAGGCGTACCTGAATACTGACGAAGCAGGGATCTTCTCTGTGCGGACAACTGCTCAATCTGATTCTTCAGCTGCAGCCTCTCCTGACCGGTTGCTGACACCAGCTGGCGTCTTAACCGATCCATTTCATCACTCAGGTTCTTTTCAAGCAGCAGCTCTTCATCATTCAGCCGGGAAGCCTGCACCAACGGACTATCGGTCAGCGATGCGTCATTGATCGTTCTTACACGGTCCAGTAGGTTGATCGCTTTATCAATCTGATCTTGTCCGATCAAAAAGTCTGCATAGGTTTCAAAAAGATAGATGTATTCCGATTCAAGATTCCAGTAACCCGACTCTATGTCCGATGTATTTCTTGCACGCTCAAATACAATATCAATCAGTTCTGAGAACTCCGCACCGGCTTTGCGTACATTACCCCTCAGATATTCAAGATGTGAAGATACCGTGTTGGCATACACCAGAACCCTGAAGGGAAGTACGGAGGTATCATAGGTTCTGAATTCACTGATTTTATCAGCGGCCTGACTGATCCGACCTGTTTCTGCCTGAATCTGTGCCAGATTCACAAGTGTTTGCAGATAATTAGCCGTATTGCTGTTTGAAGCAGACGATTCCAAAATCTGATTGAGCAGCCGTTCGCTTTCCAACCAGTTGTTCTGTTCCAGATAGATATCCGCTTTTGCCTTCAGTACGCGATCCCGCAATATGTAATTGACATCCTCGTCAATTAGTGACTCCGTTTCATTCAAAACCCTGAGCGCTTCCTCCAGGTTATTCAAATACTCTTTTTCGAAGAGCGCCCTTGAGATATTGATAGCAATCAGACTGTTTTTATTGTCATTTTCAACCGCCAGCTGTTCGGCAAGATCCAGATACTGGGCCGCCAGATCCCAGTTCCGGTACTTCCGGTAAAAGAAGTGAAGGTTGCGATAAATTTCATCCTGATATTCTGTATTACCAACGCTTTGAGCCAGATCCAGAGCCCGTAACTGAGTCTGAACGTAGGCATCTGTCTCTCCCGTATTGTAATATACTATGCTCAGATTATTGAATATCCTTGTTTTGGTTCTCTCACTGAACAGATCCATATTTTGAAGCAATTCCTGATAAACTTCCCTTGCTTCCTGAAAACTGCCCAGTTCAGTAAGATAACCGGCCTGGCTGATCAATGTTATCAGTCTGCCGTTTCTGTCGTCTAAATAATTGATTAATGGAAGCGTTAATTCTCTCTGAATCCTTAAGCTTCTGTCTACTCTTCCCTGACTATAAAATGCATAATCCACTCCCAGGTAGATATTTCGCTTCAGCAGAGAAGGCGGGATGTAAGGCAGCTCAAGATTTTCATCAAAAATGTCATACATCACACTGTAGCGGTTCTCCTCATAGGCTGCCTTTGAAAGCGTAACGCGAAATAGCTCATTCATGAAAGGATCAAATTCCACCCTCGAGAAGCGATCCTCCCAATAGTTGACATAGGAGGAGAAAAGAGTTCTATCTGCAAGCCGATTGTTTGACAGATAGTAGAAAATCAGGAATTGAGAGAAGTGAAATTCGGAGATATTCAATTCATCCGGCGAAAGAGTCCGCCCATCCCGTGCGGCTTCCGTAATACGGAATAGTCGTCCCTCGCCCGTACTATTACTATTCCTGTAAAACGCATCAAATATTTCCTCACGAGCCTCCTGATTGGGCTCAAGAAGCAAGGAAAACAAAAGTAGAGTCTCCTCCTGAAGAGAATCATTAATATTCCGGATTGCTTCCTTTGCTGAATCTGAATTTTCCAATCCGACACGTACCAGGTCGGACTGGAATGAATCAAGAAGCTGCGGCCTGATGTCGTCAGGGCTTGAATAGTACAGAGTAACCTGTGCCCAGACAGATTGAGGGCTTTCGCTCTCACGATTATATCGCTCTGCATACTCAAATACGTTCATCTGAGCCGTCGTCAGAGCCGCCAGAAAAAATAATATAACCATAGTATACCGCCCTACAGGCAATTGCGAATCATATAAAGCGGCAGATTAAGGCCTTTGCAGACCAATTTCCAACCGGAATGTATTACAGACCCATGTCCGGTTTCTCAATAATCGGGTCCATTTTGTCATCGGTGGTGTTATCCCAGGTGCCTTCCATTCCTTCCACAGAAATCACTTTGGAATTTTCTTCGTGAAGATCTGCGTTGGCGTCGGTTACAGTGGCGCAGCCTGCGAATAAGAGAACAACGGATACAGTAGCTAATGTTTTGAGAGCTTTCATACTTCTATTGGTTTGATTATTGAGTGAATTCATTGAACTGATTAGTAGCAGAGATCCGATCAGAGGCCCATGTCAGGCTTTTCGATAATCGGGTCCATCTTGTCATCGGTGGTGTTATCCCAGGTGCCTTCCATTCCTTCAACAGAGATCACTTT
>JAWVZW010000260.1:0-3941 GCA_033721975.1 Balneolaceae bacterium | reverse complement strand
GACCAACCTTTTTAACGGCATTCCCAAACCCAGAAGCTTACGGTTATCGGTAAGTCTGAGGCGGCTGATCTTGGTAAAGAAAACCTGGTTCAACCATAGCAGATTGATGAATATCAGGTTGAACATCAGGTTCACCTCTTGCGTATACCAAGGATATGTTTCCCTGACCGCCGTGATGTCGGGGGCGATGATCAGTGTGATAGCCACACCGATAAACTGACCCAGTATCAGCAGCAGAAACAGTGAATAGAACAAAATGGCCGCTACCTCCACGCTCTGAAGTGAACGCCACCAAAGTATGGTATTCAATCTGGCAAACTCTCTCAGCATAGTCGGTAATGATTAAAAGTCATTCCAGATCTGTTTTAAAACCCTGTTTTTAAATGCTCTTGAAAGCAGCCCAAAATTTAGCCAGATATAGGCTCCGATTGCAAGTATAAGTGCCGACATAACCCAGAGTCTGTACGTCTGCCACTCTCCAAGCGGAGCAAAAACCGTATATCCCAGAATGAAAATTGCGGATGACATGGTGAAGGTCACCTTTTGCGGTATGATGGGATGCTTAAAGCTGAAAGAGCTGTAACTGGCTTTTTGGTATTGGTAGAATGAACTCCATAAAAACACCAGCATAAAGCATATGAAGAAAAATGTATTGGCGATATAAATAGAGAAAACAGGCCCCAATTGAGGCAATCTCAGAACTTCAAAAATCGTGATCGCATAAAAGATGAAGAGCGGTACGGTAATAATCCCCAGAAATCTCTCTTTCAGCTGTTTTTCGAATGATACAGGAAGCTGCAAATGAAGAAGAAGCTCACGATTCTCATATCCGAACATATTGGCCATACCCATTCCCAGCAGCGCTACCGGAATGGCAGCCAGCATGGTTGCAATCAAAATGATGGATATCACACCCAAATCCACGCTAAGAAGAAGCGGAATGTATATCAGCGGGATCAGCGCAATGGCAAAAAGCTGAAGCCGGTTGTAAGGGTGGGTCATCACATAGTAGTAATATTTGCCGGCATTCACACCGAGCCAGCTTCTCAGAAAATTCCATAATCTGCTCCCCTCTTTTCGAATCTTCATGACTGCTGGACGAGTAAGTCCCTCACGGGTCTTGTTATGATGATCCCTGAAAACCAGGTATGTGAGCAGCGAAAGAAATAGCAAAAGTGTACCTGTTAAAAGCGGGGAATGCTCATAAGTGGCAGATTGATATAAAAGACCGCCCGGAAGCCAAAGCAGGAAATCGATCAGCTGTGAAAGCTGAATGGCCAGTTCGCCCAGAATGGATTGTGTTTGCCTGGAGATTATCGCAAGTGCGGTAATCACTCCAAAAATTACAAATATGAAGCTGAAAACGATGATTTTGAACCGCCTTTCAACCATCTGTAAAAATCGGTGCTTTATGGAATAGATCACCCCGTAATTGAGCAATACAGCGATCATCAAAACCGGAATATTCCAGTAGGAATCGATTTGAAGCGATAAGAAAACAAGCCAGGTGATGTTATAGATCACATTCACGGGATGATAGAGGCACATCAGGTTCAAATGCCTTGACAGTGAACCCACCGGATAACCAAAAGTGAGCAGTTTCCGGTTTTCCTCCATATTCAGGAGCCGCGTACTTGTAAAGGAGAAATGGAGGATCCAGAACACGGAGGCGAACGAAAGGAGTATTAGCTTGTGAAGCTCCGGAGTGAGCCATTCAAGTTCCATTTGCAAGCTGGCTGTTGAATCGAGCAGAATAACGAGCACTGCAGAACCCAGCAGGTTCACCAGCATGATCAGCAAGAACAGACCGTACCCTATTAGCAGGAGTGTCTGCAAATTGGTCAGCCGGGTAAGGAATAGTTTCCAGTTTAGGTAGAGAAGCTTCTGCAGCATAGTCACGAAAAAAAACAAAACCCCGGATCGTTAACCAAACCGGGGTTTAAGAAATTACTTCAAATCAGAACCAGATACCTGCAGTTACCGATAGAGCCGCATTATTGCCGGCATCACCACCTCCGGCATCCTCGAATATGTCGGTAAATCCATATCCATATTGCGCACGGGCGTTCAGTTTTGTGACTCCAAGGTTAAAGTCGATTCCCACGCCAACTGCTCCCCCAAATTCGGTACTGTTAACATTGTCACTGATATCAACAGTAGATCCACCAGATTCAGATTCTGCATTGACATTAAACCCAATGTAAGGACCCACAACAAGGTGTGGCGTTATAGGTCCTGATGGACCCAGCTGAAATTTGGCAAGCACGGGTACTTCGAGATAATCCAGTTTTAGAGAACCATCTGTTCCGTCAGCACCCTTTTGAGAATAATAGAGCCCGGATTCTACACCAAAGGGTAATACTGGTACGGAAATATCAAGAGCCGCTCCTGCAGTAAAGCCAAACCGCGCATCTGCATCAAACCCCTCGCCTGTGATATTTGCGATATTAAATCCGCCCTTTAATCCGAAAGATATGGGGCTCTGTGCATTTACACTGGTTGTTACACATGCCATTAACACTGCTGTGACCAGGATAAGAAACGTCTTTTTGGATGATATCATACATTCAATGATTTGGTTTAATAGACATAAGGAAAGAGCATTTTACAGCCCCTCTGTTACATGTACCAAGTAATTGATTTTTTCTCAGAAATGGAAAAATCAAGTCATCGAATGACGAACAGCCGTCTTTTACTCAATGAAATGATTAGAGTACATCCTTTAAAAACTGCCCGGTATGGCTTTTTTCGACCCCGGCAATCTCCTCCGGCGTGCCTGTTGCAACAATCTGTCCACCGCCAAACCCTCCTTCCGGACCGATATCAACAATCCAGTCGGCTGATTTGATGATATCCAGGTTATGCTCAATGATGATGACGGAATGCCCCTGTTCCACGAGCTCATTAAAGGAGTTCAAAAGTTTTGCAATATCCTCAAAATGCAGACCGGTTGTGGGTTCATCAAAGAAATAGAGCGTATGATCTGTACTTGTTTTGGAAAGAAATTTGGCCAGTTTTACCCTTTGGGCTTCACCACCCGAGAGTGTTGTCGCACTCTGTCCCAATCGAAGATATCCCAATCCTACATCCTCGAGCGGCTGTAGCTTGTTGATGATGGTTGCTTCATCCGTAAAAAATTCGATCGCATCACTGACGCTCATCTCCAGAACATCATGGATGTTTTTACCCCGGTACTTGATTTGAAGAATTTCTTTTCTGAACCGGGTTCCGCCGCACTCTTCACAAACCAGTTCAATATCGGCCATAAACTGCATTTCGATCTTCTGAATACCTTCACCCTGACAGGCTTCACATCTTCCGCCCGGGACATTGAATGAAAAATGACCCGGAGAATATCCCATGATTTTGGATTGCCGTGTTCCGGCAAAAAGGTCACGAATTCCGTCGAACGCCTTGGTATAGGTAGCCGGATTGGATCTTGTGGATCGTCCGATGGGGCTTTGATCTACCATTTCAACGGATTCAATATGTTTAAGTCCGGTTACACCCCGGTTTCGGCCTATTTTGTCCTTCCAGGTTCCCAGCTCATTTTGAATCGATGCATACAGGGTGTCGTGAACAAGGGTCGATTTACCTGACCCCGATACACCTGTGACGCAAACCATTGCACCCAGAGGAAATTCCACATCTATGCTCTTTAGATTATGTTCCGAAGCTCCTGTGACGTTCACCGTTTTGCCACTCCCTTTTCGCCTTTTTTCAGGTACCGGAATGCCTTTTCGTCCACTCAGGTATTTGCCAGTCAGTGATTTGGATTTCAGGAGGTCTTCATAGGAACCGCTGTAAACCACTTCACCCCCGTAGCTGCCGGCAAATGGACCGATGTCGATAATATTATCAGCCGCTTTGATCATCTCCGGATCGTGTTCAACAACCAGAACGGTATTCCCGATATCGCGGAGTGATTTCAGGATGTTGAT
>JAWVZW010000259.1:0-3984 GCA_033721975.1 Balneolaceae bacterium | reverse complement strand
TTTACGGCCTCTCAGGGACTTTTATTGATGATGCCGAACCTGTACAAAATTGCCGGTGAACTCACTCCGGCGGTGATTCATGTGGCGGCACGATCGGTTGCGGCCCAGGCACTGTCAATATTCGGGGATCACAGTGACGTGATGCCGATGCGGGCAACGGGCCTGGCGCTTCTGGCATCCAACAGTGTTCAGGAAGCCATGGACATGGCTCTGATTGCCCATGCCTCCACGCTTGAGTCGCGCATACCCATGATTCACTTTTTTGACGGATTTCGAACCTCTCACGAAATTCAGAAGATCGATGTAATACCCAAAGAGGTATTGCGGAAGATGATTGATGACAACTATGTAATCGAGCACAGAAATCGTGCCCTGACTCCGGATCGTCCGTTTATAAGAGGTACGGCGCAGAATCCGGATGTTTTCTTCCAGGCGCGTGAATCCGTAAACACCTACTACCAGAAATGTCCTGCCATAGTGCAGGGCGTCATGGACCGTTTTGCGGATCTTACCGGACGGGAGTACCACTTGTTTGACTATGTGGGTGCTGAGGATGCAGAACGGGTCGTGGTGCTGATGGGATCGGGTGCCGAAACGGTACACGAAACCGTAGATCGATTGGTCGATGAGGGTGAAAAAGTGGGAATGGTAAAAGTGAGGCTGTACCGTCCGTTTGATGTGGAAGCCTTTCTGAAGACCCTTCCGGCTACGGTAAAATCCATATCGGTCCTGGACAGAACCAAGGAACCCGGCAGTACGGGAGAACCCCTTTATGGTGACGTGCTATCAGCCCTGAATGAGAACAGGGCAGAAAAACATGTAACATTTGACCGGGAACCTGTCGTCACGGGCGGACGGTACGGGCTCTCCTCGAAAGAGTTTACTCCGGCTATGGTTAAAGCCGTACTGGATGAGATGAAAATGGAGAAACCCAAAAACCATTTCACCATCGGCATAGAAGATGACCTGACGCATACCAGTTTATCTTATAATGGATCCCCGATTCAGCAAAAAGTAAAAGAGAAAGGACTTGTTGAAGCTGTTTTTTATGGATTGGGTGCAGATGGTACCGTAAGTGCCAATAAAAACAGCATCAAGATAATCGGGGAGAATACGGACGGATACGCACAAGGATATTTTGTCTATGACTCCAAAAAATCAGGTGCAAGAACGACCTCTCATCTGCGGTTCGGACCAAAACCCATTCGATCGGCATATCTGATCGATCAGGCGGATTTTGTAGCCTGCCATCAGTTCAATTTTCTGGAACGATTTGATGTTCTGAAGCTGGCCAAAAAAGGTGCCACGTTTCTGCTGAATGCCCCCGTACCGGCCGATCAGGTGTGGGACCATCTGCCCCGAAAGGTTCAGGAACAGATGATTGAAAAGGACCTGGAATTCTACTGTATAGACGGGTACAAAGTCGCTGCAGAAAGCGGTATGGGGAACCGGATCAATACGGTGATGCAGGCCTGTTTCTTTGCCATAACGGATGTGATGGATACGGAAAAAGCCATTCTGAAGGTGAAGGAAGCCATCAAAAAAACCTACGGAAAACGTGGTGATGCGGTACTTCAGAGCAACTATGATGCGGTGGACAATGCGCTGTCGCACATCCATAAAGTGGAAGTGCCCGATAAGCCCGGTTCCGATATCTCCATGCGGCCAACCGTACCGCCGGAAGCTCCGGAATTTGTTCAGAAAGTAATAGCCGAGATCATAGCAGGGAATGGAGATAATCTGCCGGTGAGTGCGTTGCCCGACGACGGTACCTATCCATCGGGAACCACACGGTGGGAGAAAAGGAATATCACCCAAACCATCCCGGTTCTGGATCCGGACGTCTGTATTCAGTGTAGCAAATGTGCGATGGTCTGTCCGCACGCGGTGATCCGGATCAAGGCTTTTGATGAGCAGCTGCTGGATGATGCACCTGAAGGTTTTAAGTATATGGACGCAAAGGGACGCGAATGGCCCGATAATACCAAGATATCGATCCAGGTATCACCCGAAGACTGTACGGGGTGTGAACTTTGTGTGGAGGTGTGTCCTGCCAAGAACAAGAAGGATACGTCACTCAAGGCGTTGAATATGGCTTCTCTCGACCCCATCCTGGAAGAGGAGAAAGCCAACTGGGATTTCTTCCTCAACCTGCCGGAATATGACCGCAGTGAGCTTAAACAGGAGAGCGTGAAGGGCTCGCAATACCTGCAGCCTCTCTTTGAATTCTCGGGAGCCTGTTCAGGATGCGGTGAAACGCCATACATCAAACTGGTTACGCAGCTGTTTGGCGACCGGATGATCGTGGCAAATGCCACGGGATGTTCTTCTATCTATGGAGGCAATCTTCCGGCAACACCGTGGACCAAAAATGCGGACGGACTGGGTCCGGCCTGGTCCAACTCTCTTTTTGAGGATAATGCAGAGTTCGGGCTTGGTTTCAGGCTTACCATTGACAAGCAGACCGAGCAGGCACGGCGGCTGTTGTCCGAGATGAAAGAAAGCCTGCCTACAGGCCTGGTACAGTCACTGCTGCAGGCAGATCAGTCGGAGGAAACCGGCATTTTTGAACAACGCAAGCGCGTCAAAGAGCTAAAGAAAGCTTTGAAGGGTTTGGAAAGTCCGGAAGCAGAGATGTTGAAGAGCCTGGCAGATTATCTGGTGAAGAAAAGCGTCTGGATTATCGGAGGCGACGGCTGGGCGTATGATATCGGTTACGGCGGACTCGATCACGTACTGGCCAGCGGCAGGGATGTGAATATTCTTGTTCTGGATACTGAAGTCTACTCCAACACCGGCGGCCAGCGATCGAAAGCCACTCCGCTGGGTGCGGTTGCCAAATTTGCGGCCGGCGGCAAGGAATCAGCTAAAAAAGACCTTGGGCTGATGGCTGTGAGCAGCGGCAAAGCGTATGTAGCCCGGATTGCCATGGGTGCCAGCGACAAGCAGACCGTAAATGCCATCATGGAAGCTGAGCGATATCCGGGTCCGTCTCTGATCATCGCATACAGCCACTGTATAGCGCATGGATATGATATGAAGTACGGATTGCAGCAGCAGCAATTGGCTGTGGACTCAGGATACTGGCCGCTGTTCCGGTTCAATCCAATGCTCGGTGATGAGGGAAAAAATCCGTTTGTCCTGGATTCCAGAAAGCCCAAAATCAAGCTGAAGGAATACGCCTACAATGAGATGAGGTATCTGATGCTTCTGAAGTCAAACCCGAAACAGGCGAAAAAGCTGATGGAACAGGCTCAGAAGCAAGTGGATGAGCAGTGGAGTACGTACGAGAAGATGGCTTCTATGTACAGCAAAGAACAGCTGAACGCTGAATAACCCATGCCGATTGGCTGAACCGTAAACCGAACCGGATCCATACACCATGATTAGTCTAGAAACCAACTACCTCGGGCTTAAACTGAAAAATCCGCTGGTTCCATCGGCATCACCTTTGTCCGAAAGCACGGACACCGTAAAGAAAATGGAGGACTATGGTGCATCAGCCGTGGTGATGTACTCCCTTTTTGAGGAGCAGATTACGCACGAAAACAAGGCCCTCGATCACTATCTCTCCACAACCGGCGAAAGCTATGCGGAAGCGCTGAGTTACTTCCCGGAGCCTGAAGAGTACAAAAATATCCAGGCCGAAGAGTATCTGGAGCAGATTCGTCTTCTGAAAGAGGCCGTCGATATACCGGTAATTGCAAGCCTGAACGGGGTGTCGAAAGGAGGGTGGATGTCCTATGCATCCAAAATGGAAGAGGCGGGTGCGGATGCCATTGAGCTGAATATCTATTATGTGGCAACAGATCCGAACCGGGATGCTGCTGAGATTGAGACGATGTATCTGGAGAATATCCGTCAGGTGAAGGAAGCCGTAGCAATTCCCGTGGCCGTAAAAACCGGACCTTATTTCAGCGCGTTTGCCAATATGGCCATGAAGATGGAAAAAGCCGGAGCCGACGGACTGGTCCTGTTCAACCG
>JAWVZW010000258.1:0-3985 GCA_033721975.1 Balneolaceae bacterium | reverse complement strand
GGAGCGTCTGCTATCTGGCTTTTTGGTGTATTTTTCAAGCCATCTCATATCCAGCAGATACTTCAGGATCGCGGCCGAACGGCCGGTCAGGCAGAGATCAGCTGCAGTGAACAGCGCCCGGTCAGGCCCGTCTGAAATTATTAATGGATTCACGGGGTAAGGAGTGAATGCCTCCAGGGATTTATTCTCCAGCAAATTTTGGATGTTGACTCGAAGGGTTTTTCCCTGTTTCACAGCGTGGACACCGATCTGTTCGTAACCCTTGCCATCAACATCTGCAGTATCACCGGCTGCAAAAATGCAGGACTCTCCGGATATGAGCAGGGTTTTATCTGTAAGTATCCTGTTCTCTGATCCGGTTGGGAAAGAGTGTTCAATATTTACGGATTCCGGTTCATTGCCTGTTGCGAGTATAACATCATCAAATGAATCAAAATCATCTGCAGAGGATGACTCACCCGTAAGAATCGAGACACCGCGTGTTTCCAGAATTTGCCGGGCGGTTTCTGATGCCTTGCGGGGGAATCCATCAAGAAGTTTCTCTCTTTTTTCGATAAGTGTAATATCAGGGCTGTATGTGCATTCCGGATGAGAAAGGTTCAATGCTAATTCTGTCCCTGCCGCACCTCCTCCAAGAATCAAAAGACGCCTACAATGCCCTGATTCAAGTTTCTCTTTCAGCGGCAGCAGCGCAGACATAGGCTTCACCGGATGAATATTCGATCCGGATGGTCGGTCCGATGTTCTGGCGCCGACATTGATTACCGAATAATCAAAAGATAGTTCGCGACCATCATCAAGACGGATTGTTTGCTTGTGGTTGTCAATACCACCAGCCCGTGCACGGATAAACTGTACACCATATCGTTGGCATAACTGCCTTAGGTTGATGGCAGTCTCTTGCCAGGTATAAAAGCCGCCCATAAACTGTGGAAGTGCACCGGAATAAACCAGGTAATCTTCAGCAGAAACCAGTGTTATGAACAGGTTTTTCCTTTTCCAGTGCCATCCCATTTTAATGAGTGGCAACGATGCATGTCCCCCGCCGGCAATAAGAAGATGTCTGCGGGGCAAGTCAGGCATAGTTACTGATCAGAACTGCTTCCTTTCTTTGTTGATAAACCAAAAGGCAGGTAGAGTGGACAAGTGCCAACCATGCTGGTCAAGAGGAAAACAACAGCAAGTATGCCCAAAATAATGGCAACGGTCCCTGAAATGGTTCCTGTGAAATAGAGTACGGCTATAACAATAGCTATAATAGTGCGAATTGCACGGTCGATACTACCCATGTTCGTTTTCATGGCGGTCCGGTCTTGGTTAGCGTTAGGTCAAATAGCTTATGGACAAACCGATCACTGTGAATATCAATATACATATGAAGCAAACTGCTGCGAGCTTCATCCACTTTGGTTTGTCATCCAGCATAGTGAAACTGAAAAGGAATTATGATTGTAAGCCTGCAGGCTGCGGCAAAGTGCCTGTACATGCTAGGCTTAGTTTTGTACTTGTTATCCAGTCAGGGATTAAATACCGGAATAAATTCTTTGAGAGGTAGATTCTTAAAGTTGCCTGACACATTCTGAGCCCTCTCCAGCGTCATTTCATACATTACCTTGTCAGTTCTGTAATATCGGCGCTGAAAATAGACCGGTTTGTTACCCATGGTAAACGTTGATCTTTCGATTACCAGAAGCGGAGTTCCGGTTGATACTTCGAGTTCCCCGGCCAATGACTTATCTGCAACATCCGCTGAGAATCGATAGGTACCGCGAATCACCTGAATGTCATATTCATCTTCCAGAATGGAATAAATCGTGGAGTCGCGAAGTTTCTTTTCCGTGAGAAGCTGACCATATAGAATCGGCAGCCAGGTGCTGTCGAATGCAACCGGTTCATCGTTACCCAGCCGGAGGCGGTCAATTTGCATCACTTTGGTGCCTTTTTCCAGTTCAAGGGGTGCAAGCAGCCAGGATGGTGCCTCAATCACGCGGAATTCGTGAACCTTAGAGGAAGCCTGAAGACCTGCCTGGGCCATGTCTTCATTAAAATCTGTCAGCCGAACCAGGTTGTGTGGAGTCCGCTTGTCACTGACAAAGGATCCAAGTCCCTGGCAGCGATAAATAATTTCGTCACTTTCCAGCGATTGAAGAGCTCTGCGGATGGTGACACGGCTCACGTTAAACTTTTTCGCAAGGTCGTTTTCTGAGGGGAGCTTCTCTTCCGGCTCAAATACACCTTCTTCAATCTGTGTGCGAAGCCACTGCGAAATCTGACTGTGCCGGGGTATTCCTTTCTTAAGCATCCAAAAGTGTTTCTTGAAAAAATTCAGGTGTAAAATAAGCAGTTCCCCATTAATTATCAATACTTGTATTAACATGTTTTGTTTTGTAAAATAAGAGTATGTGAAAACAAACATTATTGAGGGATGGAAAAGATGAAAACAACAAGTGGAAAATCAGTGGAAATGGAAAAGAGTGCGCCTTATCTGACGCACCATCAGATACTGGTGGTTGGTGGAGGGTCAGCAGGTATCACGATTGCAGCACAGCTCAGAAAAAAGCTCAAGCATTCAGACATCGCTATTATTGATCCTGCAAGCGATCATTTCTATCAGCCTTTATGGACCCTTGCAGGGGTAGGTGTAGTTGATAAAGAGGTGACGCACCGTACAATGGAAGAAGTCATACCTGAAGGTGTGATATGGATTCAGGATTCGGTAACGGATTTCAATCCTGATCAAAACTACCTTAAAACGAAATCGGGAGACTATTACTCCTATGAGTATCTGGTTGTGGCTCCCGGAATCCAGATCAATTGGGATGCAGTAAAAGGATTGAGTGAATCCCTTGGAACACGTGAGGTGTGCAGTATCTACTCCTACCGGTTTGTGGATTATGTATATGAAACCATTCAGAATATGAAGGGTGGCAAAGCGATTTTTACACAGCCAAATACAAAGTTCAAATGCGGCGGTGCTCCTCAAAAAATCATGTATATGGCTTCAGATACCTGGAAGCGCATGGGTGTTTTGGATAACATTGATGTGTATTACACAAGCGGTGGGACGACTATTTTCGGGGTGCCTGAGATTGCCGAAGCACTCCAAAAACCGATCAACAGGTACGGGATTACCCCTCAGTTTTTCATGAACCTTGTGGAAATCAAGCCGGATGAAAAAAAGGCGATTTATGATATTTATGAAGACGGCAAAGTGATTGACCAGGAAACGCGATCCTATGATATGATTCATGTGACCCCGCCGCAGAGTGCGCCGGAGTTCGTTGCCAAAAGTCCACTGGCGGATGCAGAAGGCTGGGTGGATGTTCATAAGCATACGCTGCAGCATAACAACTATCCGAATGTATTCAGCCTGGGCGATGCGTCAAGTACGCCCAATGCAAAAACCGGCGCTGCGGTCAGGAAGCAGGCAAAGGTGGTGACCGGTAATATTGTCTCCTTGATTGAGAAGGACGAGATTGATCCATCATTATCCTACAACGGATATGGATCATGCCCGCTTTTGACCGGCTATGGTAAACTCATACTTGCCGAGTTTGACTATGATAATAATATGACTCCGTCATTCCCGATCAATCAGGCCAAAGAGCGCAGAAGTATGTACTATATGAAGAAAGATTTGCTGCCTCTCCTGTATTGGCAGGGAATGCTGAAAGGAAGGGCATGAAAACGGGTAAAGTTGACTCAGTTTGTTAGAGGAATGGGAAAAAGATACAACGTGTATTGACAAGTAGTAGCAAGTTGTCTATATTTGTTGAAACGGAAATAATCAGAACTGGAAAAACTCATGTTTGACTTCTTATATGAACCCTGGCCCTGGTACGTGGCTGGACCGATCATCGGCTTAACCGTACCAATCCTGCTTTTACTGGGAGGAAAGATGTTTGGCGTATCTGCAAACCTGCGCCACGTCTGTGCGGCATGCAATTTCGGCAATGTCGACTTTTTTAATTACGACTGGAAAACG
>JAWVZW010000257.1:0-4000 GCA_033721975.1 Balneolaceae bacterium | reverse complement strand
TTTCGATCTCCTGGAGGAAGTCCCTGAAATCGAAGATCTGCCCGATGCCCGCGATGTGGATCATGTGGATGGCGGCATTCGTGCGGAAAATGTTTATTTCAGTTATGAGCCGAACAGGCCCGTTTTAAAAGAGATCACCTTCGATGTAAAGCCCGGCCGGACCATTGCGCTTGTAGGGCCCAGTGGTGCGGGAAAGACCACCCTATTGAATCTTATTCCCCGTTTTTATGATCCGCAAAAGGGATCGATTTATCTGGACGAAATTGATATCAGAAAGTACAGGATCAAATCGCTCCGTGAACAGATATCCATTGTGCCTCAGGAAGTACATCTGTTCGGTACATCAGTTATGGAAAATATCCGTTATGGAAAGCTGGATGCAACGGATGAAGAGGTAATGGAGTCTGCGAAAGCAGCCAACGCACATCCATTTATCATGGCGATGCCGGAAGGGTATGATTCACTGATCGGCGAAAAGGGAGTCAAGCTGAGTGGTGGTCAGCGGCAAAGGCTGGCTATTGCACGTGCTATTCTTAAAGACCCCGCCATTCTGCTGCTGGATGAGGCAACTTCCTCACTCGATTCTGAATCTGAAGCCCAGGTTCAGGATGCCCTGGAAAGACTGATGAAAAACCGCACTACATTCGTGATTGCACATCGGCTATCAACGGTGCAAAATGCGGACCGTATCCTGGTAATGGATGAAGGACGGATCGTCGAATCCGGCACACATGGAGAACTGATTACTCAGGATGGCCTGTATAGTCATCTCTATGCGTTACAATTCCGCGACCTGGATGAAGCTGAAGGGATGGTTTAGTTTTTGACGTTAGCCACGGAAACACGGAAATCGAATTACCGCCAAGAGGCAAAGTACGCTGAGGTTTATTCCAGTAAACTTTTGATCGTCAATTTGCAGTTCGTACTATTCCGTGGTTTCTGTAGCTAATCTGAAATACATACAGTAGAAACATAATGATGATAATGATGAAACCTCTCCGGATGCGCACTCTTTTCACTTTTGCCTTTTTACTTTTGTATCCCATTCAGATCTATGCCCAGGCTGAAAGACCGGGCACGCCAGACCCATTACGCTTCGAGCAGGAAATCGCAGAGTTTGTCCAATGGGATGCAAAAAACTCATCTCCGGTTGATGCCATATTGTTCACAGGCAGCTCAAGTATTCGTTTTTGGGATACAGCTCAAGCATTTTCTGATCGTACGGTGATTAACAGAGGGTTTGGAGGGTCACATATCTCAGACATGCTATTCTACTATGAGCGTATTATTGGCCGATTCTCACCATCACTAATAGTGCTTTACTGCGGTGAAAATGACATTGCATCCGGAGCCGCTCTTTTCCATGTATTTGAAGACTATTTGGAACTGATTGAACTCATCCGGCAGGATTTTCCGGATATACCGGTTCTCTATATCAGCATTAAACCCAGCAGCAGCCGGATTGAGCATACCGAAAGATTTGCTGCATTCAACCGGATGGTTCAGTCCCATAACCGTTCAAATCCGGATCTCTATTATATTGACCTGGCTACTTCACTCACACGAAACGGCAGTCCGGATGACTCCTATTTTATAGATGACCTCCTCCATCTGAACAACCGCGGTTACGAACTCTGGAATGAACGTCTGAGTGCTTTTTTCTCCCAATTAGAGGAAGAAGGTGCATGGTCTGACAGCTCCAGATAAGCGTTGCAGACTGCCCAAATGGAAATGTAATTCTTGATTTCAATGCGATATCACCGGAGAGCGCAGAGCAGGGTAGCCACGGAGTGACGAAAGTTTTAAAACTTATTTGATAACTCAGGGTTTTAGTAAAAGAGTATTTCTCACCAAGCAGATTAGAACTTTTTTCCTGTATCATTCCAGACATGATAGAGTAATTTCAGTGCCTCTATGGACACAACAACTCTCCGCGGTCTCAGCGCCTTCGCGGTGAATACAATCCAGAATTCACTTTCTCTCTTTCCCATTTTTCAGTAAACTCTGAAATGCAATTCAAGAGACTACATGGGCCGCTTTTTGCAGCGATTTTTTATCTCATCCTGATCTTTTCTCTAAATCAAACAACCTATGCCCAATCCTTCGGGCCCATTCCAGATCGCTTTAATACTATTGCCCAAAATTCTGTCAGCACAGTTAGTGCATCGGGATCCATTATCTGGATGGGACCCGGATTAAATGCTTTTTTTGAAAATACCGGCGAGATCTATATCCCCCAAAATGCAGACAGTGTCTTTTCCGGTAGAGGACGTGTTTTTTCTCTGGACTCGGATGGTACAAGGGTACTTGCAGGTCTTGGCTTTACATCAACCCGCGGTGGCGGGCCCGTTCAGGCTGCTATGGGGTATTATCAAACATTTAACGAGGGACAAAGCTGGGATTTTATCGATTTTCCGCTGGACCAAAGAGCTCCCGGTCAATGCGATAATACTTCAGTTGGACCGCCTTGTGACCTGGAATTCACCTATGGCGGGCAGTCATATATCCGGACAAGAATCACGGTACCGGAGCAGTCCCCCCCCTATGAAGTGGCTTTTTCCGGCAATACCCTGCTTTCCGTAAACTGGGCAAGCGGCCTGTTGAGAAGCTTAAACAACGGAGAGTCATGGGAACGCCTGATTCTGCCCCCATCCTCCGCCGATAACCTGACGCCTTCAAATATGGACGGATATCAGTGGGTTTCACGTACGGGTGATGATCAGACCGTTAACCGCTACGACCCGCGATTTGATACTAATTTGTTAGGATTCGGTCTTCTTATCGACAGTTCCGGCCGGGTATGGGCCGGAACAGCCGGGGGGATAAATATTTCCGAAAATGCCCTTTCCGCTCCATTTGAAGAGATTGAGTGGCAACGCTCATATTGGTCACCTGACATCACAGAAAGCGATGGACTTCTGTCTAACTGGATTGTTTCCATCAGGGAGCAGCCCGGAACCGGAAGAGTCTGGATGACCAACTGGAAAACCGACAGTCAGAACCGAGATTCCTTTGGTATCGTATCCACAGCTGATGGCGGCCAAACATTTACCCAGCATTTGCAGGGAGTACGGGCTAATGACATCGGTTTTTTTAACGGAGATATTTATGTAGCCGCCGACAATGGTCTTTATGTCTCTGCAGACCAGGGCATCAGCTGGAACCGTCTTGACCGTATCGAAAGCCCGAACACATTTATACGATCTGATGCAAGGTATTTTACGCTGGGTGCTACCTCTTCAGCGATTTGGGTGGGTACATCCGACGGGTTAGCATCCACATCAGACGGAGGCGAAAACTGGCAAATACTGCGCGTAGATATGCCTTTGGATGGAGGAAATGTATATCAGCCTGATGCACCGAATGTCTCAACATATGCCTATCCCAATCCATTTTCACCCCGGCTTCATGGCAATGTGAGAATCAAATTTGAACTGGTGCAACAGGGTCCGGTTACCGTAAGAATCTTTGATTTTGGAATGAATCGAATCCGAACACTGCAGGTCGATCCCGCCGGTAGCGGCAGTTATGAAGTGATTTGGGACGGAACCGATAACGGCGGACGCCTGGTTGCCGGCGGCGCCTATTTCTACGTGATTGACAAACCCGATGGAAGGGATGAAGGAAAAATTCTTCTTATTGACTGAAAGATGTTAGATAGAAGATGAGTGATGTGTGATGTTTGAGGTTATGCCAAAGTACAGGCTAATGAATGATTTTGTGGTTGGTTGTTGGTTGTGAGTTGTTGGTTGTTAGTTGTTGGTTGGATCTTGGTGCTTGATGCTTGGTGCTTTGTGCTTTGTGCTTGGTGCTTGTAATCTGAACCTTGAAAACATAAATACCTAAACACTTTAACACATAAACACATTTTTGAAAAAGCTTCTACTCATAGCATTACTCCTATTTCCGCATACGGGGCTTCTATTTGCCCAGTCGGGTGGGTATGCGGGTGAATTTTCAAGACTTGGTTTTGCACCGCGCGGGATAGCCATGGGCAATG
>JAWVZW010000256.1:0-4013 GCA_033721975.1 Balneolaceae bacterium | reverse complement strand
TAGGATCGTTGGAATCTGACCAGCACTTGATGCAAATATAGACATCATGATCGTCAAGGCTTAAATAGTGTTCCATCACCTCCGTTGAAATCTGTTTCCTGGCTGAGGGGCGTTCCGTGAGAAAGAAGCGTAGTGAGTGTGATGGTATTTCCGGAAGGGAGTCATTTTCTTCAAGTAATTGTACTCTTCGGAATATCTGTTTAAGAAGGGAATCGGCAGAGAGAACCGTCTTATGCAAATAGACCTGCATGTACATCAATCGTCTGGATAAAATATAGTTCTCTATCGCATAAATCCCTTTCTTTTCAATAACCACATTCCCTTTAAATACCCTCATGGTCTTCAGAATACGGTTTATGCCAACCGACCCCTCGGAAACACCGGTAAAAAAACTGTCCCGTTTCAGGTAGTCGAGCCGGTCAATATCAAGCTGGGATGATATCAGCTGATGAAGGAATTTTTTGGGATACTGATCGGTAAAAATGCGAATGGCCGTGGTAAGGGCTCCGTCAAATTCTTTATTCAGCTCCTGCATGATTCTGAGGGACATCATTTCATGATTGAAATCCCGGATCAGAGAGTGCTCCAGCGTGTGAGACAAAGGGCCATGACCTACATCATGCAGTAAAATGGCAATCAGTGTACCATTCAGCTCCGCCTCGCTGATGGTTGTATCTTTTTCACGTAAATTTTTCAGTACGCGCTGCCCCAGTTCGAGGGCACCTATGGCATGAGAAAAACGAGAGTGCTCGGCAGCGGGAAATACCAGGTAGCCAAGACCAAGCTGACGGATTCTCCTCAGTCGCTGAACATAGGCGTGATCAATCAGCTTGAGAATGATTCCCTTTGGAACGGATATGAATCCGTGAATCGGATCACTGAATATTTTATACTGTTTACTCTTATCCATTTTTCAATGGTTTGAATAAATACTTTTCGGGTGTGGAAATTTCCGGAAGGCGAGATGGCCTGTTCTTTTTCAGATCAAACCACACGCCCGTGGTTTTACAGACCGCGTTAAGTTTTTGGGAGCTTTCCGTGTATATAGCCTGAATACCCTTGATGCTGCTGTTACCCATCTCAACCATGGATGAACCCACCAAAATGCTTTCTCCGGAAAGTATGGGGCTTACATAGTCAATCTCAAGATGTGCCAGGATAAAGGATTTACCTGAATTCATGGATGTTTTAAGCTCCGGCACGTGCTGAATGAAATCAATCCGGGCTTCTTCCAAATAAGTATTAAAAACAGAATTGTTTACATGGTTGAGCGGGTCCAGATCTCTGAACCGAACTTTTATGGTAGTCCAGTGAAAAAATTTATCGGGATCATACTCGGGTCGGTTCATGCACAGCAGCGTTTATTTAAAGATCCGCATAAGGTACATAGAAATCAGGTGAAAGATGAATGGGGTTGGACCAAATCCATTTCTGATGAAAGAGTATCGTTGTGTATATTCAGACCATCAATTAAAAAATTTACTTAGAGACTGATTTATGATCTTTGAATCTGAAACAATCAAATTTCTTGAAGAACTGTTGGTAACACCCAGTCCGACCGGGTATGAGTCGGAAGGGCAGAAGGTTTGGAAAGAGTATCTGAAATCTTACTCCGACAGGGTGGAAAGTGATGCCTATGGATCCGCAGTTGCACGCCTCGATGTTAATGCGGATGTCATTACGGTGATGCTGGAGGCGCATGCAGATGAAATCGGAATGGTTGTTCAGCATATCAGCGACGATGGCTTTATAACCCTGAACAAACTTGGCGGCAGTGATTCAACGATTGCAAGAGCCAAGCGGGTTCATATACACAGTAGAAATGGGTTGGTATCAGGTGTTGTTGGGAATACAGCTATACACCTTCAAGAAAAGAAGAATGGAGGAGGTACAGAGCCCGCCTGGAAAGATATATTTGTGGATATAGGGGTGACGAGCAAGGAAGAGGCACTCGAATTGGTTCAGGTAGGTGACCCTGTTACATATACCGATCAGGTTGAATATCTCAATGATGAAATCATCACCGCCAGGGCTCTTGATAACCGCATCGGCGGATTCATGATCGCACAGGTTATGAAAAATTTAAAAAAACATCGCAAGAATCTGAATGTCAATGTGTTGGCACTGAATTCGGTTCAGGAGGAAGTAGGTGGATTCGGGGCCAGAATGATGAGTTACCGGCACATGCCGGATGTAGCACTGGTTACGGATGTAACGCATGCCACAGATTCTCCGGGAATCAATCAGAAAGAGCACGGCACCGTGAAAATGGGCTCAGGTCCATCAATTCAGCATGGGGGTGCGAATCATCCGCAGGTTGTCCGGTTCATAGAAACCGTTTCTGAGAAAAATAGCATAGACATTCAGCATGAAGCAACCAGTGTTCGTACCGGCACTGATACCGATAGTATATTTTATCAGCAGACAGGAATTCCCAGTGCACTCATATCACTTCCGCTTCGATATATGCACTCTCCGGTGGAGACGGCATCCCTGAAAGATGTAAAAGATCTGATTGAACTGATGACCCAGACAGTACTGGCGATGGAACCCGATCAGACGTTTTCGGTGGGTTAAAAGAAGGCAGGGGATGTTAGACGTCAGACGTCAAACGTCAAACGGGAGACGGGAGGGAAAACTGATGAACATCGAACAGATGAACCGGGAAATTGGATACCATTGACAACTACTGTCACTGACATACTGTTTCCCTGATAAACTGTAGCCCTAACCCTAGTATCCCTCAGGATTATTAGACTGCCAGTTCCAGGCATCACGGCACATCGTAACCAGGTCACGTTCAGCTTTCCAGTTTAATTCTGATTCTGCCAGGGAAGGGTCGGCATAGCAAACAGCGGCATCACCCGGTCTTCGGGGAGCAATTTTGTATGGAATGGATATCTGATTGGCCTCTTCAAAAGCATGCACCACATCCATCACGCTTGAACCATTACCGGTACCCAGGTTATAAGTTACAACACCCGGATTCTCCTCCAGTTTCTTTAATGCTTTCAGATGACCTACTGAAAGATCAACAACGTGTATGTAATCCCTCACACCGGTACCGTCGTGAGTGTCATAATCGTTTCCGAATACATTCAGTTTTTCAAGCTTTCCAACGGCAACCTGTGTGACAAACGGCATCAGGTTGTTGGGTATTCCATTCGGGTCTTCACCAATTAATCCGCTTTCATGGGCTCCAACCGGATTGAAATAACGCAGCAATGCAATATTCCACTCCGGATCGGATTGATGAAGATCTTTCAGAATATATTCGATGGTGAGTTTGGTCCGGCCATATGGATTGACGGCTGTAACGGGAGCAGATTCGGGGATAGGATTGGTTTCGGGGTCACCATAAACAGTAGCAGATGAGCTGAAAACAAGGTTTTTGACATCTGCCTCTTGCATAGCCTGACAAAGGTTGACTGTGCCCGTGATATTATTTTCATAATACATCAGAGGCTTTTCCACAGATTCTCCAACAGCTTTGAGGCCTGCGAAATGAATCACGCCGTCAAATGAGTATTTGTTAAACAGATCTGAAAGGCCCTCTTTATCCAGTAGATCAAGTTTGTGGAAGGTCGCTTCTTTACCGGTGATTTTACCGACTCTCTCAAGGGATTCGGTCTTGCTGTTATGGAGATTATCCATCACAACAACTTCAAATCCGGCGTTCAAAAGCTCTAGGGTAGTGTGGCTGCCGATGAATCCGGTTCCGCCGGTAACTAAAATGCGTCTCATATCGTTAGTTTGAATAAGTGGATGTCGCTTCTGTAGGTTCCTGGATGATTAATGTGTAAAAATGAATCAAATATAGAATCGAATGCCTATTTACAGCTTTCAATAATCTTGCTGAATTCCTCCAGAACCTGGTCGCAATAAGCATCCATGCGATCTGCAAGACCTGCAATGCGTTCGTCCGGTGCATCTTCCTCGATCATGGTTTTCGATTCCTCATAGATCTCAATCAGTTCATTGAGATTCAGCATTAAAGCGGCAGGCTTGATCTT
>JAWVZW010000255.1:0-4022 GCA_033721975.1 Balneolaceae bacterium | reverse complement strand
TAGACGATAGCTATAATGCCACTACAGCGATTACCGTCGACTTAACAAATGTTACCACAGATATCAGCGGCATTCATTTTGGATATAGAATAGATAGGGATAAAGTGATCGCGGATTTAAGAGAAGGAATTGTTCTCGTAAATAACGAACCTACCAAATACTGGGTTCAGCAGATCCGGCAAAGAGGTAAAAATAACGGCGATTATACTGAACAAGAAATCCGTGATTTCTTAATTGAAGTGGAAAACCTTTTACTCTTCGAGCCGTTTCAGCTGGGCGAAGACAAGGAAGCCAATGCTCTCGATATTCTGACGCGGCCTATCAAAACACAGCTGGATGAATATTTACAGCAACTGTTAACCGCTGAGCTGAATGTTATTAGCGGCAGGGGAGCTTTTAGTCTGGATAGTAATGGTGAACCGGTGCTGAATGATGAATACAACCTTGCGCTGCTCATTTACGGCGAAGCCATTGCCTGTGATGCACTTGGTACTTGTCCATCCGGAGGACAGCTGATTCAACAGCTGACAACCCAATCCTTTACAGGTACATCATCATTAACAAGAGATCTGACGTCCGACACTGAACTTCTGTCTGCTTTCAATGGTACCGGAGGAATCGGGACCAAATAAAACGACAGTATCACAGACCCCGTTTGCACGGAAAAAATGAGATGTAAGTATCTATTATCGGCGTTTCTATTTCTTGTCATTGTGAATCATTCGGGAGCCCAGGAGCTCCCGTTTATTCATTATTCGCCCAGTAATGAAGTGAATCCGCTTCCCTCTGCGAGCGTAACCAATGTGTATCAGGACAGCAGAGGGTTTATATGGATGTCCGTTTTTTCATCGGGGCTGATCCGTTTTGACGGCGTTCGAATGATCATCCATAACCAGGCAGACGGACTGCGGGATGTGGGCGTCTGGCAGATGACCGAGGACGGAAATGGCTTCTTGTGGGTCTCAACGAACTCCGGACTTTCAGTATCTGAAAAACCTCTTACTGACTATGACATTGGAGAAAAAGTCCGTTTTACATCTGAGCTGGACAGTGTTATGCTGTACGGTGGGGCTCTATCACAAAACAAAATCGCATCCGACAGAACCGGCAGGATCTGGACGGCCTCATCCGGCTCCGGATTTATCAGGTATGAAACCTCTCCAAACGGCAATCTTCGGGCGGATACTTTGTTAATTTCACCTCGCCTGACAGGCGGGGCAAGAGCAGAACTTCACTCCATATTGCTTTCGGCCGATGGCTCCATGGTAGCCGGTCTTGAAGGGGGAAAGATTGTGAGAGTCGAAAATGAAAGAGTGGTTCCATTCATTGATAACAGTGAGAATAACGATACTCAAAACTTTCTTTCCATTTACCAGAGCAGAGATGGCAATTACTGGCTCTACGGTCAGGACGGAGATATTTTTCATTACGATACATCATCCGGATCACTGAACCTGATTTATGACGGTGTACCCTCCACGATCACTGGAATCACATCTATTTCCGACGGTACCATTCTGGCAAACAATAGCACTTCTGCTATCAACTATTTTGATCCGGAGACTGCCGAACTGCTCGGTTCCTATACCAGAGAAAACGGTTTGCTGAGCAACAATGTCTTTCATGTATTCGAGGACCGTGAAAATAACCTCTGGATATCGCAGTCGGGTGGCGTTTCTAAGCTAAGATATAATTTTAAAGCCTTTGAAAATTTTAGTGCTCAATCTGTAATTGGTGAAACCCCGAAACTTCCGTCAGGAAGGGTAAATACAATTTATCCGGAAGAAGACGAGTCTGCCCTGTGTCGCGCCTGGGTTGGGACCGAAGGAGGTGCATCCTGCATTCAACGAAATGGATCCTCACAATTTATTACGCTTGAGGATGGACTTCTTGGAGACTGGGTGAATGGTATCCTGGGAGATCCGTCCGGGATTATTTGGATTGCCACTACTCGCGGCCTAAACGGTTTATCCGAATTCCCACCAGATAATATTGACGGTGCCGAAAATATTCAAAGACTTTCCATCGATAACACTAACCTGTACCTGTTCTCTGTTGCGGAGAGCCCTCCTATTATCGCAGCTGAGAATCTGGATTTGATTCAGCAGGATGGTTCTTTGACGGAGAGCTCCTGGTTTCCGGGACTCAGGAGCCTCGTGGCCGTGCTGGATCAGAACATCGTACAATTTGATCCGGCCCATGGATTACCGGCCTCCCTCTACAAATCAGTTGCTCTCGACGGAAATAACCGCCTGTGGGTAGGTACGCTCGACAGGGGAATCTACAGAAGTACCCGGCCGATTGACGCCGGCTATCTGTCCCGCATGACATCCTCTCCTCCAGATTCACTGCTTTTCGAACCCATCTGGAACCGGGAAATGGATGCCCCCACTAACCACATTGAGAAATTGGTCTGGTATAAAGGCAAGATGTGGGTCGGCACTCAGGAAGGCTTGTTTGCCTTGGATCAAAACTCTTTCAATACTGAAATCTATCTGAACAGGGACAGCGGACTGCCTGCAAACAATGCAATCAGCTTCACACCTTCTTCAAGAACCGGCAATTTCTGGATTGGAACCAACTCGGGTCTTGCCGAAGTGGATCCCGAAACAGGCACCGTCTTAAAAACCGTGACACGGCAAAACGGGTTGATTGATAATGAGGTATGGCTCTATGGTTCCGTACAGGTAGATGCCGAAGGAACCGTTTATTATGGTACGTCGGCCGGTTTAACCATTTATCATCCAGAGCTGGACCGACCCAATACTACTGAGCCTATTTTGCAGCTTACTTATGCAGATATCAATTATCAGTCGGAAGGCCGCAATGAAGCCGTATTTGAATATGCGGCTCTCAGCTATGCAAACGTTTCCGGTATTCGTTATCAAACGCGGCTCACCGGATATGATGATGAATGGTCGGATGAAACCAGCGAAGTGAGGCTTCGATACACCAATCTGCCGGCTATACTGTTTCCGCGTGAGTACGTATTGGAAGTGAGGGCCGAAAATGAAAGCGGCATCGAGGCCGATGAAATACTCAGTTATCCGTTTGATATTGAACCCGCCTGGTGGCTGCATTGGTGGTCATTTTCGATCTATCTTCTCGTATTTGCTGCGGGCGTGTTTGCCGTTGACCGTTTCCAGCGCCGCCGGTTACTTAAAAAGGAACGGGATGCAGCCCGATTGCGCGAGGCGGAACTCCAGGCCGAAACGGCAACGGCCCGCTCCGAAGCTGCCGAAGCGGAAGCAAAAGCACTACAAACGGAAAACGAGCGAAAGGCTCTGGAGCTTGAAAAGGCCAGAGAGTTAAAAATAGCCTACCATGAATTGAAATCAGCACAAAAACAGCTTATTCAATCCGAGAAAATGGCCTCGCTTGGAAGGCTATCCACCGGTATTGCCCACGAAATCAAGAACCCTCTCAATTTTATCAACAATTTTGCCGAGGTATCTGCCGAATTGGTTGAAGAACTCAAGGAAGCCGTAAGCAGTAAGGACACAGATGAAATAGAGTTCATCATGTCCAGCCTCAAACACAATACCCTTAAAATCAATGAGCATGGCAAGCGGGCCGATTCCATTGTGAAGTCGATGATGAAGCATGCAAGAGGGGGCAAATCCTCTTTTGAATCATTCAACATCAATAAGCTGGTGAACGAATATTCAGATCTCGCCTATCACGGAAAAGTGGCTCAAACCAAAAATTTTGCTGCTTCAATCCAGCTGGATCTGGACCCGGACCTGAAACCAATCAAAATTATTGGCCAGGAAATCGGACAGGTTTTACTGAATATTATTGGAAACTCACTGGATGCAGTTTGGGAGAAAAAGCAGGAAAATGGAGACGACTATGATCCAAAGGTCCGAATTTCCACAAAATCGAACGAACAGTTTATTGAAATTCATATTGCGGATAACGGACCCGGTATTCCTGAACAGATTCGTGAGAAAATTTTTGAGCCCTTCTTTACAACAAAACCAACCGGCGTAGGTACGGGACTCGGCCTTAGCCTGAGCTAT
>JAWVZW010000254.1:0-4023 GCA_033721975.1 Balneolaceae bacterium | reverse complement strand
TGAATTTCATCAAAAATCAGGATTGCGCCGGACTCATCACAGCGCTGTCTTACTTTCTTCAGCCACTCTTTCCGGGCAGGTATCACGCCGCCCTCCCCTTGTATGGGCTCCAGAATTAATGCAGCGGTATCCTGATCGATCACATCCAGTCCATCATCCGCATTGAATTTTAAAAAATGGACATTTGGAAGCAGAGGCTTGTACGGGTCCCTGTATACACTCCGGCCGGTTACGCTCAGGGACCCGTGTGTATCCCCATGATAGCTGTTCTCAAACGCCACCAGCTTGCTGCGTCCGGTATACTTTTTGGCCAGCTTTAACCCTCCTTCAATGGATTCGGTGCCGCTGTTTACGAAATAGACTCTGTCGAGGGAATCGGGCAACTGCTGCGTCAGCAAACCGGCAAACCTGCTCTGCGGTTTCTGAATATACTCCCCATAAACCATCACGTGGAGGTGCTTATCAACCTGCTCATGTATAGCCTTAACAACATTTGGATGGCGATGGCCTAGACTGCTGACAGCAATACCGGAGATAAGATCTATATATTCTTTGCCGTCCGTGGTTGTGATCGTACATCCCGAAGCAGATTCAATTTCAAGCCCCATGGGCTCGTCACTGGTCTGGGCAATGTGGCGGTAGAAAGAGTTCTTTTCTTCAGTCATCATTCAGGATTTCCTGAAAATACAAAAAAAGAGCTCAGCCCTTTTCTAAAACCTCAGTGCAATCTTCTCCAGCTTTCGATCAGATGGACCAGTTCTTTTTGAGTAGACACGGTTTTATCAGCGCTATACCATTTGTGCAGCGATTCTGCCACCGTTTGGTAAGGAACATCATCCTCTGACCGGAGATCCTCGAACAGCTCCTGTGCTTCACCCGGCCGGGGTCCCCAGCTTCCAATCACGTCAAGAGTTTCGCCGTCGAGTGCAACCAGTACAGGAATGGAGCGGCTTTTTCCCCTGAAGAGAAATTCATCCATAATGTCCGGATTCTCATCCCTCAGTAACAGCCTCAGCGTAATGTGATCATTGAGCTCAGCCATCTTATTAAAAAGAGGAATGATCTGAGCCGCATCACCGCACCATGCTTCGGTCAATACCAGCCAGACCATATCATGATTGATCTCCTTCAGCTGCGCTTCGAGTTCCGGAATAATCTGAATCTGTTTGTCGAGCCGTCTCATTCTGTGCGCATTCATAAGCGTATAGTGAATCATCGCTTCCGAATGATTTTCACCGGTGGTCTTATTCATGGCCAGCAAATGATCAATCAGCTCTCTGTATTGATCGTATGTGTATGCCGTTTCGAGAACTTCTTGAGTAATAGCTTCCGATTTTACTTCTGTCATGGTCTGCAGGATGATTAAAAATAAAGTTGTAATGAGTCTATTGTGACCCAGTCATGCCGAATGAGGTTTGAAACAAATAAAAAAATAACAAATGAGAGTGATGCCATAAACTTAATTCGCATCACTGTGCTGTATTCTTCTGTAACTCCTGTGAGATTAACAATGATTTTACCAATTATGATTCCCGAAATAGTGCCCGCTACTCCAAGTGCAATGGCAGGTACCGGAAATTTTTGGATCATTGCATAACTAAGAAGAATGATTCCGGAAAAATAACTCAGATAATAAAATTTCTTCACCGCACTCAGCCCAAAAACTGCCGCAAACGTGCGATCTCCCCTTTGTTTGTCTTCCATGATCTGAAAGATTTGAGAAACCGGATAGAGGCTTAACAGAATCAGGGATGCTCCCACTGCGGCCGTGATGATCACAGGTGTCAGGATTCCGCCCGCAGCCAGTGCGCCCAGTAACACTGAGTTCAATCCCGTACTGACCCCTATAGCAATCATGCTGAGCACAGGGTGCCCTTTCCATCGGGCGAGGGGTGTTGAATAGAGCCAGAACAGCAGCAGACTTACCGCATACACGGCGGCAAAAACCCATCCCACACTCACAAAAGCCCATATCAATCCTGAAAACATGAATAACAGGGACACCGGGTGCATCCATTTGGCCATTTTCGGCGGATTTCGCAGTCCGCCAATCGGCCCCTCATCTTTGTCCCACCATGAATTATAGGCCGTTGCCCCCCCGTAAAGCAGTACATGCACGTTCAAAAACTGCAT
Organism: Balneolaceae bacterium; assembly: GCA_033721975.1. GTDB lineage: Bacteria > Bacteroidota > Rhodothermia > Balneolales > Balneolaceae > Rhodohalobacter. The sequence goes on along the minus strand of JAWVZW010000254.1, from coordinate 1,890 downwards.
CCAGTAGCTGAGCGTATCCATACTATCGGACATCAATCCACCCAGAAGATACCCGCCTGAAAGAATCAAAAACTGGTAATGCAGCCTCAAATGCAGGATAAAATGTCCGATTTGCCGAAACATACAGGTCGCCGTGATTAATTTTGATCAGTTTATGGGTTTCCATTTCACATGGCAACCTCAGGAATGATATTTTACAGAAATGAGAACAGCCTATAATATATTAGAACAACCATTCTCCACGCTGCCGGTCCTTGAGTGGACTGACCTCAAGAGGCAGCACGAGCTACTGCTGGATGAGATCCTGACTCCCTACCTGGAGAAAAGATCCCGTCAGGTCAAGGACCCTGTTCTCGATTTTTTGTTTGAATACTATCCGTACCGCGCATCTCACCTGCGCCGATGGTCTCCGGGACTGGGTGTACGGCTTGAGGCAAGTCATGCGGCTAATCCGGATCTGCCCGAACACTCTGAACTGTCTGTGGAAGACGGATATGCGTATCTGAATCCGGATCTCTTTCCTCAGAAGAGGCTCTCATCCATAGAATGGATCCTGAAACTTCTTAAACAGAGCGCTGGCAGAAAACCACTCTTTGGATGCATGGGCATGCACGAATGGGCCATGGTGTACAGGGCGGATGAGGTACGGCACAACCAGATCCCATTGCGGCTTTCGGAAGAAGAGATTGCTGAGTTTGTTGAATCACGTCCGCTGATCTGCACCCACTTTGACGCTTATCGGTTTTTTACGGAGAAGGCTCAGCCCATGAACAGGCATTCTCTGAGCCGTGATAAATTTGCGGAGATGGAACAGCCGGGTTGTATTCATACCAATATGGATCTCTATAAATGGGCCTACAAAGCCTATCCCTGGATTTCAGGCGACACCCTCTGCAAGGCTTTCCTGAATGCGGTTGAAGCACGAAAAATCGACATGCAGGCCAGTCCCTATGATGCCACCGAGTTTGGCCTGGAGCCGATCAAGATTGAGACGGAATCCGGGCGGAAAGAATACGTTGAGAAGCAGACAGAGGTTTATGAAAAATCGATGCCGATCCGCACTCAGCTGATCCGGGAATATGAAAGGATCCTTGAGTGGGTAAAATAGCTTTTGAAGAATTTTGCCCTGAGTTGTTCTCGCAGATGTACGCAGAGTTAAGCGCTGATTTTCGCAGAGAGTAATTTCTATTATTTATTAAGAAAAAAAATCTGCGAGACTCTGCGGGGCATCCGCGTTCATCTGCCCCATTGGGATCCCTTCGGGACGAGAACCTCACCGAGGAAACGAGATCTTACCGAAGTTGAGCTTCTTAACGGAACCGTCAGCGTTATCAAATTCAAACCCTTCCCCCGCCATCATTTCGTTGGCCAGGACGGCGAAGACCATCGCTTCTTTTGCATCGGGATCATAACCCAGTTCTGAAAAATTACGTACCTGTATTTTATCCAGATGCTCTCTGATTCGTGATACCAGGTGCTTATTGTGCGCCCCTCCCCCGCTGATATAGACTGTGCTTTCCTCAAAACGGGGCACCCGGTTTCGGATGCTATCTGCAATGGTCACGGCCGACAGTTCAGTCACCGTAGCCAGCTGGTCATCCGGCCTGATTTCTTTGAGATTGAGTCCTGCCTTTTCGGCTCTCTCGGACATCCAATCAAAATGAAAATATTCAGGTCCGGTTGATTTGGATGCAGATTCATCAAACCACGGATCCTTGTGCAAAGCCTCCAACAGTTCAAGATTCACATTTCCCGAGGCAGCGATAAGACCGTCTTCATCAATCGATTTCTGGAAATAGCGTTTTGCAAGGGTGTCGATCAGCGTATTTCCCGGGCCCGTATCCGTTGTGAATGAAGCGTGCTCGTGTTCCTGATTGCTCCGTTTTTTTC
>JAWVZW010000253.1:0-4025 GCA_033721975.1 Balneolaceae bacterium | reverse complement strand
TGGGTGGTGATTGTCAGGCCTTTATAGCTGCAGATGCTCTGATTACCGTGAGAGATCTTCAAAATATGGAGCTGGACAATCTGGACTTTGGAGTTACCAATATTGGTTCTCCGGTTACGCAGTCGTTCACGATTAGCAATGACGCAGGCTCTCCGGATCCACTCAGCTTTGATATTATCATTGACAATGAGAATTACAGAATCGAGCCTGCCGGTTCTGCCAGCCAGCAGGTGCAGCCGGGAGAGACGGTTCAGGTCTCAGTTCGATATGATCCTCAGGATGACCGGATCCACGATGGTACGGTCCGAATCCGGCACAACGCGTCTAATCAGGCCAGTCCAATTACTGTCCCATTATTGGGCGAATCTCTTTTACAGGATGAAATAGCAAGACTGGAGCAGAATTACCCTAACCCGTTTAATCCGGAGACCACCATTCCGTTTGTATTGCCCGACCAGGCCAATGTAAGGCTTGATATTTACTCCATTGACGGACGCCTGGTGAAAACGCTGCAAAACGGGACCCTGCCGTCCGGCAGATATGAGGATCCGTATAATCTTTCCGATCTGGCCAGCGGGATGTACCTGTACCGCCTGATCGTGGATAACTTTGCCGATACGAAGAAGTTTTTATTGGTGAAATGATTTTAAAGCTGTGAGAAGTCAGACGTCAGACGTGAGACGGGGTAAGATCTCTGATTGGAGGAATGCGATTTATGGTCTCTGCAATATTTTCTATCCTGCCAACTGCCAACTGCCAACTGCCAACTGCCAACAACTAACAACGGACAACCGTCTACCTTAACACCGCAATCCATAAGAATAATTTTCATCAAGTATGTATCTGAGACGCTTATTACAAGGACTATTAATACTACTTAGCATCAGTTTGGTTGTCGCCTGTAATGATAATCCCTCGGGTAATTCAAATCTTGAGGTTGATATCAATAATGAGAACATCACTCTCAATCCGTCCGGAGTGGCACCCCTCACCGCATTCATTGAGTTTGAAACAGACGTGGATGTGAGAGTGTCGATTCGGGTAGCCGGAAAAAACGGGCCGGATTCAGACATCATTCATGATTTTAATTCGGTATCGACAAACCATCAGGTGCCTGTTCTGGGACTGTATCCAAATTTCGAGAATATTGTTGAGCTTACCTTATTTTCGGCCGGCGGAAGAGACCTGGGTACCAAAACTTATACAATAAGCACCGATCCGTTATTGGCTGATCTTCCGGATATTGAAATAAATACGGCGAATCGATCTCAGATGATTCCCGGCCTGACATTTGTCAGTTATTTTGGGCATCGGGAAGGCGGTAATGCTACGCCGCAGCGCCCGTTTATGTTTGATTCTTATGGCGACATCAGATGGTATTTGAATTTTGCGGCCGTTCAGAATTCAGAGTTGTCAGGGCTTTTTTACGATGACGGAATGGAGCGTTTGCAAAATGGTAACCTCTATTTTGGCAACGGCGCCACGGGCAAAATCTATGAAATAGATATGCTTGGGGAAATTCAGGACAGCTGGCCGATGCCGGGCTATGGTTTTCACCATGAAGTCACTGAAAAACCCAATGGTAATTTCCTGGTTACGGTGAACAAGCAGGGAATCAGCACTGTTGAGGATCATATTATTGAAATTGATCGTACCTCAAAGCAGATCATCAACGTCTGGGACCTGAGGGAGTCACTGGATCAGGATCGAACAGCCTGGCCTACAGCATTTGCCGATATTTCCGTTGACTGGTTTCATGCAAATGCACTCTATTTCGATGAAACGGATAACACCATTGTGGTTTCCGGCAGAACTCAGGGTACCGTGAAGCTGACCGAAAGTAACGAGCTGGTTTGGATCCTTGCACCTCATAAAGAGTGGGGAACTTCAGGTAACGGTACCGATCTGAACTCATTTCTTCTCCAGCCTCTGGATTCCGGCAATCAGCCAATCAGCGATAATGATGTTTTGATTGGCAATACAAATCATCCTGACTTTGAATGGGCATGGTATCAGCATGCTCCCTTACGAATGCCAAACGGCAACGTCATGCTCTTCGATAACGGTGATAATCGAAACTATAACGGAATCGCATCACCCTACAGCCGCGCAGTGGAATATGAAATCGATGAAGAAAATATGACGATTAAGCAGGTCTGGTCGTATGGAAAGCAACGCGGCGGAGAGACTTTTTCACGCATTGTTTCGGATGTGGACTATTATGAGGAGGCTAACCATGTATTTTTCATCCCCGGTGCTTCCAATGATGGAGGGACCCGCTATGGGAAAACCATTGAACTTGATTACATCAGCCAGGAAGTCATTTTTGAAGCTACCATAACGCCGCCTGAAGCCGCATTCGGGTTAATAACACTCCACAGAACGGAAAGGATGAGTATTTATCCTTAGCTATCAGGCGTCAGCTGTCCGCTGCAATGTATGGATTGTTGTGGGTTGTCCGTGGTTGGTGATTTTTTTGGTTCTGAAATTGTCTATTGTTTCAGTGCTTCTCTTTGAGTTTTGAGTATGAAAATTATACTCTGCCTTAGCTGACAGCTGACCACTATCAAATATTCGCCAGCTCCACCAGGAATTCCTCAAACTCTGGAGTATCGTATTTAGCAAAGCCCCGTTTTTCCAGCATCAGCTTGCCGTCTTTGGAAATCACATAGGTCGTGGGAACCACTCCGCTATCATATGCTCCGGGTGCTTTACCCCTGAAATGAACAATCGGCATATTCAAATCCTGATTGATCATAAACTGTTCAGCCCGACTGAATTCTTCATCCACGGAGACCAGCAGAAATACAATGTCGTCGTTCTCATGCACCCTGTCGTATAGGGCTTGGATGGAGGGCATCTCTGCAATACAGGGCGGGCACCAGGTTGCCCATACATTCAGGAAAATGACCTTCCCGCGATAGAGATCCAGCGATTGGGTTCGTCCGCTTTCATCGGCAAAATAAAATCCGGATTCCGCTTCAGGGAAACCCTCTGTAATGGTTGATTCAGGGATCTCCGGTTTGATCAGTCCGGTTGCCAGCAGTCCTTTTTGAAGGGTTCCGATAATCGGTGTGTGAAGACCGGTTGCGTAGAGGATGGCAAATATGGCAATTATTACTCCCCACTCAATCAGATGCTTCTTCATTGAAGAGAAAAACGATCTTTTGTTTTGACCGCCTGTCTTTTCTTCTTTGCTATGATTGCGTGATGACGCCATCTTTTTTAGAGAAATGATGCAATTTCATCCAATGACTTCTTGGTGATGTCGGGCACGGATACATCATCGGCCGGGTACCCGGCAACCAGAAGCAGAAACGGACGTTCATTTTCGGGCCTCTGCAGCAGTTCATTCAGAAAGCCCATCGGACTGGGAGTATGCGTCAGTGTAGCTACTCCGGCATGATGAAGCGCCGTAATCAGAATACCGGTCGCGATCCCTACCGACTCTTTTACATAATAATGCTTTTTCTTTTCACCCTTTTCATCAAACCCATAGCTTTTAGAAAAGATGGCAATCAGGCAGGGAGCAGTCTCCAGAAACGGCTTGAACTGATCTGTACCCAGCGGCCTGAGAGCCTGCAGCCATTCTTCCGGCGCCCGGGATTCATAAAACTCCTTCTCCTCTTTTTCAGCTGCAATCCGGATCTTTCTTTTCAGCTCCGGACTCCTGACAACCGAAAAGTGCCAGGGCTGCAGATTGGCGCCATTGGGAGCCGTCCCGGCAGCTTTAATACAATCCTTAATCACCTCTTCGGAAATATCCCTGTCTGAAAATTCGCGTACAGTCCGCCTTTTCTGCATCTCCTCTCTGAATTCCCTGGCGCGCCGAATCATCTCCTCCCGGGGATATTCAGTGTAATTGTTGTAGGGAATAAAAGCAGAGGAGTCCATAGGCTGTTTGTTTTTTTCCTGGTCTGCTGCCCGTCAGGGACGGATCGTTATTTCAATCTTGTCGGACGCCGATGCGTCGCGATCCTGAATGGCAAGTGTCTGCTGAATACGATTTGCGATTTCTTTGAGTC
>JAWVZW010000252.1:0-4058 GCA_033721975.1 Balneolaceae bacterium | reverse complement strand
TTTACGATATCACACAAGATTCCCTGATGTGGGACTGGGAAGCCTCTTACGATGGCGGCGAAACGTGGACTCTGAACTGGCGGATCCGGTACGAAAGGATTTAGATTGCACCTGCACAATGCACTTCAAAAGGTGACAATACACTTCGGATGCCTCTCCAAGAATGATACGCTGTTCTAAGGATACTGATTTAAACGGATTCCACGGATTTTGTCCATTCAATTTATTTACCTATTCTCGCAATCGGACACCAGAGGGGATATCTTGTCAAACATGTGACTGAAATATATTGAATAGTGTCATAACTAACTTGTGAACAATGATTTAACATGATCATGCGATAATAAGCGAGCCTTAAGATGGCTAATATGCAGGCCGTTTCATGCCATATGTTCATTTTATGATCTACAAAGTCAGCTTTTTCAGCCTTCTATGCATTTTCAGCCTCTCACTGATAAGCTGCGACAGCACAATCAGGCCAATTTCTGATCAGGATCCCAGCTATTCGATCTATGGAACACTCAATATAGGTGAGACTCCCAACTATATACGCGTTCATGATAATTCATCCTTTCTAACACCAGAGTCCACCCTGGAGCTGGACGCAACTATTTTTATTACGAACCTGAATACAAATTTTACCACCCAGCTTCGCGACAGTGTTGTTGTATTCGAAAGTATCTATACCCACAATTTTATTTACGATTCACAGATTACACACGGCAACAGATATAAAGTTCTGCTGGAATCTGAATCAGGATACCGGGACAGCCTGGTATCAATCACACCTGCCCGGACAGAACTAACATTAAGCAGGGATGCAGTGGAATGTGATCAACTGTTTACAGTGGAGCTCACAAATATCGATCTGAATGCAGGGGAGCAGTTGATCGCCGAGGCAGGAATTGAACTGTCAAACACCTGGTACTGGACCAACAGGGAGTTCGTGAGGTCGTATGATTCTGAGAACAACACGCTGATTGTAGGCTGGAGTCCCGCTGAAGTCTCCAGAGAAATCTTTGCAGGAGGTTTTGGGAGTCAGTTTCCTTTTTGCAATCAGTTTACGAGTGACGTGGTCAGATTTCGATATATGCACATCGGGTACATGGAGGGCGGTAAAACCAATGCTGATCCTCTTTACGATCCGGATGAGGGTATTCAGTTATATCGGAAAGTTGTTTTGGGCAGATACGGAGGAGAGGCTGAAGTAGATATTATTCCTTGATAATTCAGCTAATGAAGCCATTAATTTCAATTCATTAAACCTACCATTGATGGTAAGATTTTTTTCAATCAGCTTGTGCTCCTTTTTCTTCATATTTCAGGGCATGATAATGGCACAGGGTTCATCTGTTTTAAGGCTGATCGTGCTGGAACCGGGTGGTCAACCGGTTGTTGGAGCAAATGTGTTGATTTTTGAAGATGATCAGGAAGAGTACAGTGAATATGGAGTTACCAGTAAAGACGGCTTTGTTGAGTTCAGAGACCTTGCTACTGGCGAATATGTGATCCGTATCACATATGTTGGGTTTAAGCCGTTTGAAAAATCGGTTAAACTGAATGGACGCGGAGTCACGGTAGAGCGAATAACTCTGAGTGATCAGGTGGGTCAGCTGGGTGAAATTGAAGTGACGGGTACCGGTGATTTCAGAACCGGAGATGTGGGCGTTACACGCATCAGGGGAGAAGAGTTTAGCCGTGTTCCTTCTGTTGGTGTAGAAGGGGACCTTATGGCCTATATACAGACACTACCCGGGGTAGTAACTGTTGGGGATCAGGGAGGCGATATTTTCATAAGGGGAGGAACTCCCGCTCAAAACCTGGTACTGGTCGATAATATTCCGCTGGTGAAGCCCTTTCATATCTCTAATCTCTTTTCAGCTTTTCCGGAGCGAACTGTAAATAATGTTTCTGTGATGGCGGGAGGATTTGATAATCGCTATATGAATTCCACATCCTCAGTAATAGAAGTGAATTTGAAGCCGGGTAACTTGAATGAGGCATCCGGAGCAGGGTCGGTTAGTCCCTATATGACTTCTCTGTTTGCAGAAACCCCCTTGAAACAGGGAACATCTTCTCTGATGATGAATGGCCGGTTTTCAAACATTAATACTTTTGAGAACCTTCTGCCGGGCTCACAACAGGATGCCAGATTTTATGATTTTATTGCACGCTATACTCATCAGGGGAATGATCTGGCCTGCAGTGCAACGGTTGTCAGAACCAATGATGAAGGAAGTATAAATCCCACCCGTAATACCTCCTTAAGCTGGTCGAACACGGCTTTAGGCGCACGCTGTTTTGGATTCCAGAGTTCACTGAAATTTCCTTTTGAACTATCCATGGGGGTTTCTGACTTCCGTAACAGTGAACAATCACCTGACAGAGATCTCAGATTCTCAAAAGTTACGCAAGGTTTTTTGCGGCTTGATAGCAGCCAGGAGTTTGTTAAATCAAAACTGGATCTTGGAGTAAATCTGATGTTTCAGAACTATCAGGCTTCATTTGATGAAATATTTCAGATTTTCGAGGAAGGTTTGGACGTTACGGACGCCATTATTCAGGTCTATGTGAAAACGGCCCGGGATATCAGTCAGAATGTAACCGTGGAGCCGGGAATTGGCAGCCAGATTTCAAGCGGTTACGGCCTATCTCTTGAGCCCAGAATCAGAATGAGATGGCAGCCTTTTGGGAGTGAGAAGACAGAAATCAGTTTTGCAACAGGTTATTATACACAAGCAATGGAAGGTATAACCGACGAAAGGGACGCCGGTTCGGTATTTACTTTGTACCGGCCCAATAAAGATCTGGAATCCATTCCGGGAGCATGGCATAATATATTGGGTTTTAATTTTATACCGAATGCGTCACTGTCGGCAAATGCGGAGGTCTTTTTTAAAAAGTATGTGAATGTTCCGGTTTCAAAATGGACTCCCCAGACCGGGTTGAATACGGATGTTACACTAGCCGAAGGAATCAGCTATGGCGCGGACCTGAGCCTTGAGTATAATCGCAGACCGGTATTTCTTTATGCAGGATATGGATACTCATTCGTAGAATATTCAGCTTCGGAAGATAATCTGGGAACGTGGCTGGGAGGAGAGTCGATCACCAAATTCAATCCGGCACATGATTTGAGGCATAAGTTCAATGTGATAGCAAACTATGAAATAAGTGAATTTACCCTGAGTGTGAGGTGGGATATTAAATCAGGATTGCCTTACACTCAAATTGCGGGAACAGATCTTGTATTGGGCATTCCGAGTCAAAATCCAATCAATACTCCCGGGGTATCCAACGCTTATTTTGATAAACCCTATACGGAGCGCTTGCCGGCATATCATCGGTTGGATTTCTCAGTGAAACGATTTTTTGATATATCATCGGGTCTGCGAATCGGAGCAGAATTAGGTGCCATAAACATTTACGATCAGACCAATATCTTTTATGTCGACGTCGCTGAATTTCAGGTTATCAACCAGAATGGTTTCCTTCCCTACTTCTCTTTCAGTGCTGAAATTTAATGATGTAATAGGCGAATCTTCAGCTTGTCATTGAGAGAAAAAGCCCTCACCACCGAACGATAATGCCGGTCATTTCCTTTCTACTGGCAAATAGAATTACAATTTTATTAAGATTAAAATGGAAGACAAAGTAGTATTGATTGTTGGCGGTACCGGTGGCATCGGCAGGGCATCAGCCGATCTTTTTGCCAAGGCCGGCGCAAAAGTGGTTTTAGCCGCACGTGATAAATCAAAAGCCGAAGAAAAAGCAAAAGAGTTAAATGATAATGGCGGTGAAGCTTTCGCAATTGAAGTAGACGTTACGGACCTGGGATCCGTGTCCGACATGGCCAGGGAAGTCCATGATAACCTGGGTGAAATTGATGTACTGGTCAATGCTTTTGGTACCGGACTCATTCAGCCATTACTGGATATAAACCCTAAAGATGCCAAGGAAGTTTTTGATGTGAATATATTTGGTACATTTTTGGTCACGCAAACAGTTGGACGCTATATGACTGAGGCTAAAAAAGGCCGGGTAATCCTGTTTCCGGG
>JAWVZW010000251.1:0-4066 GCA_033721975.1 Balneolaceae bacterium | reverse complement strand
GAACCTCAAGCAGATCTGCCTGATATTCCGGCTCCGATCCCAGCCCGCTTCGCAGAAAGGAGAGCTCGAGCAGAAGATCTGACTCATTTTCCCGGTTAAACTGATTCACAACGCTCGATAGCTGCTCCCTATTTTCCTCCGACCATCTTGCGGAAAGTTCTGATAAACGGTTCAGGTAAGGTTCAGCATCATCAAATCTCTCCTCTTTTACAGCTACACGAATCAGTTCTAAAAGTACTACCTGGTTGTTGGGCTTTAGATCGTGGAGACGCCGGAGTACTTCACGGATTTCTTCTGCATTGGCCTGGTCATCCTCCCTTTCCAGTTCATTAGCCAGTGCAAACAAAATTCTTGGCCGGTCTGGAGCCGCTTCGGCTGCGCTTCTGAGCAGTGATATCGATTCACTGATGGAGCCGCGCCGGCTCTCTACCATACTCGAAAGGAACAGAATATCCGGGTTTTGGGGACGCAGATCCCTTGCCCTGGACAGGCGGTCAGCGGCCAGTTCCAGATTCCCCTGGCGCATGGCATAAACGCCCAGATTGGCCCATGCAGCTGCCTCTTCGGGAAAAGCCACGGCAACGTCGTTCATTTTATTGAATGCAAAGCGGGACTGATCCGTCTGGCTGGCAGCTAAACTCATATAAAAATCAGCAACGGCCTGTTCATACCTTTCCTGACCCTGATTATCCTCCCCTGCCTCGCCGTTGCACGACATCAGAGAAGCTACAGCCAAAATGAATAAAGAGATCTTTTTCATTGTGAGTATCATACCGCCAGGCTTCATCTTCTTTACACCTTGGTCTGCCGGTGACAAATATCCGTTAATCTTCATTCTCATCACTGTCTGCTGACTGTTGAAAATATGATGGGCTTGTCGTCATTCCGGACAACCAGGATTGACCTGCCGGTTTCCGCCAAATTAAGGGATTTGATCCCCCTTATTTCTCCGGGTGCATATATCCCGCTTTCGTAGAATGGCATTGATTCAAACGAACCGTTGCCAATGCCCTTCAGAAACAGTCCCCTTCCGGCAACCTGTATCCCGCCATAGCTGGGTTTTACATCTTCAATATTGCCGCCGATCAACAAGTCCATATTCCCGTCACCATCTATATCTTCCGCATGAATGGCAAACAGAGGGAACCACTGAGCCGGCTGCGGGAGAGGTATCGGCTGATACGTTCCGTCCCCATTGCTTAACAGAACCATGGACCTGACTTCGTTCAGCTCTTTTTGCAGTGAATTTTCCAGCATTTCAGTTCCAAAAAGATCCTCAAGTGATGAAGAGGCAAACTCACTGTATGAGGCCGGGTCAGACGGTATGTTCGTCAGCTGCCCTTTCAGTTCATCGAGCTGCTCAAAAGGCTTCAGGGTGCCGTTTTCGGTTACGGCCAGCAACGGCTCTGTCTGACCATTCTGGTCAAAATCATTAATGTAAAGAGTCAATGCACGATCCTCATCAGGCTGGATTCGTCCGTTGGTTCCAAAATTACCCGCAATCAGGTCCGGCTCTCCATCACCGTTCAGGTCTGCCGTTTCCAGTGAATGCCATAAGCCGTTCGAATTCTGCAGTCCTTTTTCCTGGGTCATGACGGAAAGCACACCTTCATTATTTTCCAGATAGTGAATGGGCATCCATTCTCCTGCAATCACCAGATCCGGCAAAGCTTTTCCGGGTACATTCACCCATACTGAAGAAGTAACGTTACCTATTGTCAAAATTTCCGGAGCTGCGTCCATCGTTACATCACTAAAGTTGCCCGACCCGTCATTTTTCAGCAGCAGGCTTCTCGGACCGACTCCATATTTCCATGGATCCGCATGGCCGCCAACAAAAAGGTCTGTATGGCCGTCACCATCAAAATCGGCTGCACTGACGGTACCGGTGTTTACACGGTGTTCCGGAATGGCTGAATCAGAAAACCGGAAAAGTCCATTTCCATCATTGATATACAAACGATCGCTTAGCAAGGGTGAATCAGTCGGGTATTCATAGCCGCCGCTGGCCACGTACAGATCCGGACTTCCGTCAGAGTTGGCATCAAAGAAGACGGCATCCACATCTTCACTTTGTATATGACGCTGTAGAGCATCCTGTTCAGACTCCTGAAATTCTCCGTCCGGCTGCTGAAGGTACAGTACCCCGGGGCGTCCCCTGGCTCCTCCGATAAAGATATCCTCCAGACCATCGCCGTTTACATCTGCTACAGCACTGGCAGGTCCTCTTTGGGAAAGTTTGTAGGGAATCAGTGACTCCCTGTAGAAGTCATCAAAATTATTTTCCTGGTGCTCATAGTCCAGATTTATCTGATCCGTGATATCCGTCAGCATCTTGCCGGACTCATCCGGCTGCAGGCGGTTGTAATCAAATCCTGCAACGGCTTCAGAGTACTGAAGCTCCAGGGTCTGATTGATGGCAGGTTCGTTCAAAGCCTGGTAAGATCCATCCGGCCATACCACCAAAAGAGAATCAACAGAAGATCGATTTCCAAGCCCGAAATGGAGAACGTGATCGACGGATGATTGAAATCCGCGTACCGGAAACTGTTCTCTGTAATGCGTTTCATCCCCGCTGTATAGAATGACCTTGCTGCCGATGCCTGTTTGATTGGTGTCAGAACCGTTCAGCTTCACTTTAAGATATGATGCTGACTCTATCTCTGCAGAACGGTTCTGCAGGATGGAAGCGGGTTCATTGATATTACTGACTACCAGGTCCAGAAATCCATCTCCGTCCAGATCGGTATATACCGCACCGGAAGAAAATCCGGGCCGTGAAAAACCCCAGGCGTTTGTGGAATCGGCAAAGGTAAAGTCACCCCTGTTGTGAAACATTTTGTTCGGAACCCGTATCTCAGGCATGGTTTCAATCAGTGCGAAAAGTTGTTGATCCAGTTCTGTTCCGCTATACTGAGAGCGCAGTGTCTGAACGCTGTTCACGTAATCCAGGTCATTCGGCCTCCCGGGCATGCCGTTGGTTATAAACAGATCCTGAAGGCCATCATTGTCATAATCTGCAAAAAGTGATGCCCAGCTCCAGTCTGTCTTGGCAATGCCGGATGAAAAGGCTGCTTCACTGAACTCAGGAAGTCCGGTTGACGGTGAGAAACCCCGGTTCACCTGAAGTGTGTTTCGGTTGTTTTTCTCACCGAATCCAAAATTTCTCTTGGCTTCCTTGATGATCATGATATCCGGTCCACCCGATCGCAGGAATGTCTCATGATCCATCGGCATCATATCCAGCGATATGATATCAGGAAGTCCGTCATTGTTAATATCGCCGATATCATTGCCCATCGACGAATTGCTGGTTTGGCTCACCATTCTGTAAAGTGATTCCGTAAAAGTACCGTCACCATTATTGAGGTAGAAGTAGTCATCCTCGTGAAAATCATTGCCGACGTAAATATCCGGAAATCCATCCAGGTTGATGTCGGTTATGGCAAGACCCAGTCCATAGCCCAGGGCACTGCTGAGGATACCGGCCTCTTCAGTGACATCGGTAAAACGGTCTCCGTCATTTCGGAAAAGCCGGTCACCCGCCTTTGGATCAACCCTTGCCCGCAGCAGATCTGCCCTGCCGTAGGTATTTTCATTATGAAAGGAGTGGTTCAGCAGAAAGAGGTCCAGCCTGCCGTCCCCGTTATAGTCAAAGAAAGCTGCCTGAGTGGAATACCCTTCAAAATCCAGCCCATACTCTCCGGCACGCTCCGTGAAAGAACCATCTCCATTATTGATCCAAAGCTGGTTGGCGCCCGATTTTACCAGGTAATTCACCCGGCTGATATAGATATCCAGATTTCCGTCAGCATTTACATCGGCTATGGAGACTCCGGTTGACCAGCTTCCCTCTTCACCTACTATGCCGGATTGTTCAGTCACATCCTCAAAACGGAAGCCTCCCAGGTTGCGGTAGAGTTTGTGATCTCCTGTGTTGGAGATGAAGAAAAGATCGGGGAGCCCGTCATTGTCCAGGTCACCGGCTCCCACTCCTCCGCCGTCATAAAAATAGAGATAGTTTTGAATATTGAACTCGGGAGTATTCTGAATGGTGTTTACGAAT
>JAWVZW010000250.1:0-4086 GCA_033721975.1 Balneolaceae bacterium | reverse complement strand
ATAATATCAAAGCTGAGTGGATCCGGAGAGCCTGCGTCATTGCTAATCGTGAACGACTGCGTAACCGGAGAACCAATATTGGTAACTCCAAAATCCAGGTTATCGAGCTCCATATTTTGAAGATCTCTCACGGTTATCAGGGCGTCTGCAGCTATAAAGGCCTGACAATCACCACCCAACGGCCAGCCCCAATCACCAAGCATACCACAAAAAACCGGTCCGGGAGAGTGAATGGCAAATGCACTGGGAATACGGGGCCTCATAAGGGCACTTTCTGTTCCTGTGTAGGTACTCTGATCCAGGTGTGAATAGCTGGAACCGCCGTTCCATTCCGCTGGAGAGTAAAGTGTTACCCGGCTTCCGCCATTCACAAGGTTGGCATTGTTTCCGTCAAAAAAGACACCACCCTGCTGTCCCGTCAGAGCCAGATAAAGAGCGTTGGATGGATTCGGATACTCTGAAGTATTGAGGAGCGCGGTTCCGCCGCCATCCTCTGCAAAACGATCAAAAATGATCGGGTCATTCGATGCTCCGAAACCGTGGCTTCCCTCCTGGGTATCATTATTGCCAGACATGCTTCCCAAAAAGCCGATTCCATGACCAATTTCGTGCAGTACAACAGATACCAGGTCAATTTGTCCGACGGGTGGATTGGCATCGGTACCAAAATACCAGCTGTCCCACTGGCAATTGATGTTCATGACAACATCGTGTTCCACACTAAACTGGGTTACCAGATCCTCGCCGGTCATCGCGCTCGCCTGGGCTATGGTATACCATGTGTTTGGCTCCCCTCCTACCTGTTCGGCTTCAAGCGGATCAAACTGGACAATGTTGGTGGGACCAGCACTTCCAAGTGTATTCTCCGCCAAGGCAATCCAGTTTGCCTCGATTCGAATCGGGACGTCTGAGCTGATGTGAGTACTCCATATATCAAATGCCCGTTCTATAGCGTTACGTGCATCCTGCGGCCATACCTGACCCCCGCAAGAATTCACGTATTCAATATCAAAGGTGGCCGAACTGGCAGTCTGATTTACATTATATTTTGCACGCATTTCATCTGCACTGATCTTCACATCCTCATCATATCCGGCTGGATCCAGTATACAGACCTGAGTTGCTTCGGGTGCAGGTGCAACAATCATGTTTTCCGCCTGGATAATCTGAGCCTGCACGGGTATATAAGCGGTCATAATAAAAAGGGCTGCAAACAGGAAAGTCGTGTGCTGAAGCTTAAATCGTGCGGCCGCCCGGGATTTAAGCCGTACAAATTTTGTGTCAGGGTAGCGGAAACGTATCATATATTCATTATTAACTTCAAGAGAGGAGAACGAGTATCTCCCGAATTGTTTTATTCAGTTTACAATATTTCTGTCAAAAACTCAGAATCAGAATGGTATTCCGAACAAGTCCGTTCTTTGAGATAAAACCAAAATTCAGTTTATGAGCTCTCAAAACAGAACAAAACCGTCATATCGCTTCTTCATAATGATCCTATGGATCGGCTTGTGTTACATGGTTGCATGGACAGGAGCACTGGTTTCCCCGGGTATTGCATCCCCGGAGTGGTATGAATCACTGTCAAAGCCGAAGTGGAACCCGCCGGCGTGGCTCTTCGGGCCTGTCTGGACCACACTCTATACACTCATGGGTATCGCTGCCTGGCTGGTTTGGAAAGATCATGGCTTTAGGCATGCAAAGGCTGCACTTGTATTTTTCCTGATTCAGCTGGGCCTGAATGGCCTATGGTCGCAGATATTCTTCGGCATGCAGCGGCCCGGATGGGCATTTCTGGAAATCATCATCCTGCTGGCTGCCATACTTGCAACAACCTGGCTATTCTTCAAAAAAAACCGGGCCGCCGGCTGGCTGATGACCCCCTACATCGCCTGGGTAAGCTTTGCCACGGTTCTGAACGGGGCAATCTGGGTGATGAATTGATTAGTTGGTTGTTAGTTGTCAGTTGTTAGTTGAAGGTTGCAGTCAGCGGTCAGCTAAAGCAGGATAATTTTTTCTTATTGAATACCCAAAGCTCCATAAGAAGACACTTCTGAAATCAGAAATCGCAAATCACTCATCGCCAGTCGTCTGTTTCACGTCTCACGTTTGACGTCTCACGTCTCACCACTCCCTTTTGCCTTTTCACTTTTGCCTTCTGCCTTAATCAGTCCTGCTTATACTTAAACAGATTCTCCGCGCCCACTTTTTCTTCGGCCTGGGAGAGAGCATAGGCGCTATCGAAAAGCACGATTGGATTTTCGTCCATGTCGCGCGTGATGTGTGTGGAATAGGAGCTTTCCAGTTTTTCGATAATGGCTTGACTCTCACGGGGCAACCAGCGGGCAGAGTTGTAGGATACAGACTGCATATGCAGCTCCACGCCATATTCGGCCGCCATACGATGTTCCACGACCTCAAACTGAAGCACACCCACCGTACCTAATAAAAGTTCATTGCCAACGCCGTTCGGTACCTCAAAAACATGTACCACCCCTTCCTCTGACAGCTGCTTGAGTCCCTCGCGAAGTTGTTTCCTTTTAAACGGGTCTTTGGTGGACACTTTCATGAAGTGTTCCGGCGTGAAGAGAGGGATCACATTGAAATTTACGGGTGAATCCGAGTAGAGTGTAGAACCGATTCTGAAAAAACCCGGATTAAACAGGGATACAATATCTCCCGGATAGGCCTCTTCCAGGATATGCCTTTCATCACCCATCAAGGTATGGGGAGTAGACATCCGCACTTTTTTGCCTGTACCTGCGTGGGTAACCTCCAGTCCCCGCTTAAATTGTCCGGATGTGACCCGGACAAAAGCAGCACAATCCCTGTGATCGGGATTCATATTGGCCTGTAATTTGAAAATAAATCCGCTGAAAGGTTCGCCAAGACCATGAAGTTCTCCGGCATCATCGCTGTACGCCTGGGGCGGCGGGGCCAGTTCCTTGAAATATTTCAGAAAGACATCCAGCCCGAAATTGTTCAGCGCCGATCCAAAAAAGACCGGTGAGACCGTACCCTTTTGAAATCCTTCGCGGTCCATATCATCGAACATGTCTTCTATCAGCATCACTTCCTCTCTGAGGGCTTCTTTCTCTGCGTCGGAGAGTGTGCTTTTTGCAAGTCCTTCCTCAAGTGAACAAACCGTAGTTTCTGCTTTTTTGGCGCCGTGTTCGCTCTTTTCATACAGATGCAGCTCTTTGCCTATCAGGTCGTAGATGCCCTGGAACTTCTGTCCGTAACCAACCGGCCAACTTGCGGGAATTGCTTCAATCCCCAGCTTCCCCTCAACATTGCTGAGCACTTCCAGCGGTTCCATACCCGGACGGTCACATTTGTTTACAAAAGTAATCACCGGCACCTGACGAAGTCTGCAGACTTCAAACAGTTTTTCAGTCTGCTCTTCCACCCCTTTTGCAACGTCAATTACCATCAATCCGCTGTCTGCAGCTACCAGGGTGCGGAGCGTATCTTCAGAGAAATCCTTGTGACCCGGAGTATCGAGCAGGTTGTATTTAACATTGTCTTTTTCAAACCGAAGAACCGATGAAGTGACAGAGATTCCACGCTCCTTTTCTATCGACATCCAGTCGGATGCAGCATGTCGGCTGGCCTTGCGGGCACGAATTGACCCCGCTTCGTGAAGCGCCCCGCCATAAAGAAGCAGTTTTTCAGTCAGGGTTGTCTTCCCTGCATCAGGGTGAGAAATGATTGCAAAGGTACGCCTCTTTGCCGCTTCTTTGGCTATGCGTCCTGTTTCTGATACTGTATCGGTCTGAGCCATGTGATATCTAAATTTACAAAGACCGGTAAAATACGGAAAATGAGCCACATCTTCACTTCCTGCCTGCGGATCAAATATCATGCAACGGTATGTTCTTAATCAATGGTACATACTGACCCACTCTTATTGGAATTTCCTATCGTGCCATAAGAAAGTAAGTGACCCTGTATTCATGAACGATTTAATGGAACTTTAAATGATATTAAATTGTAAAATATAATGAATGAAATACTTAATTTTAATCTTGTATTGCTATGAGATCATTTAGAAAAGCTCTTTCTTTTCTCTACTTACTGGCCTTT
>JAWVZW010000249.1:0-4103 GCA_033721975.1 Balneolaceae bacterium | reverse complement strand
GCATCCGGAACTGCGGCACACAATATGTTTCTGGAACGCGGGGTTGACGGATTAATGCGCCGCACCAGCAAACGCCCGCTGCCCGATTCACGCGTGACCGCAAAAAATGGTTTCATCTTTTCGATGGGATTAATCTTTGCCGGACTCATCTACCTGATTGCAATGGTTAATGTTGTTGCCGGTATTGTATCACTGGCTACAACCATAATCTACCTTTTCGCCTATACCCCTCTTAAACGCATATCAGCACTGAATGTATTTGTGGGAGCTGTACCCGGTGCACTACCGGTTGTGGGCGGCTGGGCAGCTGCAACAGGAACTGTCTTTGAGCATGGGATGTGGATTCTGTTTGGGCTCATTTACTGCTGGCAGATTCCCCATGTTATGGCCATCGCTTGGGTCTGCAGAAAAGATTATGAACATGCCGGCTTCAAAATGCTCCCAAAAAATGATCCGAAAGGACTCAAGACCGTAGCTTGGATTATGATCCCGCTGCTCCTTTTAATTCCTACAGTATACAAATTGTATGTTATGGAACTTCTTGGGTGGCTTTATCTCTCCGGGAGCCTCATCACAACGCTCGTATTCTTTCTTTATGGGGTTAAATTCTCGTTCTACCGAGATCTCTCTTCAGCAAAAGGGCTTATGTTTGCCTCCTTTGTCTACCTGCCGATCATCTGGATCTTTGTATTTCTCGACTGGATGATTCTTTAGTCCCGGTCTTGATCTCCATTGGAATAATCGGATTTCCGGACCGGGTCGCATCTATTCTATCTTGTGAACAGCCACCTTACCTTCTGTTCCAGAATGATTTTTTTCCCCGATCTCAACAGATATTTGCCGTGAAATCTTTTCCATATTCGCTACCTGCCTGGAAAAAATCTCAGATAAGTCTTTTATGAAAAATCATCTCAGCGAAGGGTACTTTGCAGGATTTGCTTCATGCATGATTTCATACACTGCTTCCATGATATCCTCAGCAGCCGGTTTCGAGAAATAATCCCCATCGGATGCAAAGGCGGGCCGATGATCCTTCGCAGCCAGGCATTTGGCTTCACTGTCGAGGTATCGGTATCCACCCTGCTCATCGATCACTTTTTGCATCATAAATCCGGTACCACCGCCTGGCACGTCTTCATCCACAAAGAGAATACGATTGGTCTTTCGCAGGGATTCTACAATCATATGATTCCTGTCAAAAGGCAGCAAAGTTCGAACATCAATTAATTCAACCGAAATTCCTGCGTCTCGCAGTTCCGGAAGAACACTTTCGATAATGTTGCAGGTTGACCCGTAGGAAACCACCGTGATGTCGGAACCTTCCTGAATGATATTTGGAATACCCAGTGGAACAGTAAATTCACCCAGATTTTCAGGCATCTCTTCCTTGAGGCGATAAGCATTCAGCGGTTCGATAACCAGTGCCGGATCATCACCCTGCAAAAGGGTGTTATAAAATCCTGCTGCATCGGTCAGATTTCTGGGAACACAAATATGCATTCCCCGCAGGCCGTTTACTAGAACGCCCATCGGAGAGCCTGAATGCCAGATTCCCTCTAGCCTATGCCCCCGGGTTCTGACTATGAGTGGGTATGCCTGACCACCGGCAGTTCGGTACCTCATCGTCGCCACATCATCGCTGAGCCCCTGGAAACAATAGAGGAGGTAATCGAGGTACTGAATTTCTGCAATGGGACGCAAACCTCTCAGGGCCATACCCATTCCCTGTCCCAAAATGGTCGCCTCGCGAATACCTGTATCACTAACGCGCAGCTTTCCGTATTTGCTCTGTAAACCTTCAAGCCCCAGGTTTACTCCACCCAGCTTGCCCACATCCTCTCCAAACACAATCGTGTTGGGATATTTTTCAAAAAGCACATCGAAATTATCACGCAAAATCATTCTTCCATCCACTTTATCTGGCTGGTCGCCATACTGAGGAGGTTTTTCTTCGATGTGAACCGGAGACTTTGGAGTTTCACTGTAGAGATGGGAATCAAAGAGTTCATTATTTTCCTCATTCAGTGATTCCACCCAATTTTTCAGATCCGTAAGTGCCTGGGATGTTTCCCCTCTGAGTGCAAAAACCGCTCTGCGTGCAGATGAAATGACATCTTTTCGAAGCGGTCGTGTTTTTTTCTTAAGGGTATTTTTCAGATCTGCAATTTGGCTGTCATTATCGTGCGACTGCAGAAGGCTGTCGAACAGGGCCAGGAGTTCCTCTTTTTGCTGCTTGATTGGTTCCTGATACGCTTCCCAGGCTCGTTTTTGTGCTTCCTTAACCTCTTCAATGGCTTCTTCTTCAATGGAATTCAGTTTCTTCTTTCCGGCAATCCCTTCCTTTTCAATCCACTTTCTGAATTTATTGATGCAGCAATGCTCTTCCTCCCACTCCAGTCGTTTCTCATCTTTGTACCGCTCATGAGAACCGGACGTGGAATGCCCCTGTGGCTGCGTCACCTCTTCAACATGTACCATAACGGGCACATGCTCTTCACGGGCTACTGTTTGTGCATCATTGTAGGTTGTAAGCAGTTTCTCATAGTCCCAGGCCTTCACGGTAAATATTTCATAACCGGGTTCTGTTTTGGTCCGCTTAAATCCGCGCAAGACCTTTGAGATACTTTCTTTCGTAGTCTGATATTTTTTGGCAACCGAAATTCCATATCCGTCATCCCATACCGATATAACCATAGGCACCTGAAGCACACCGCCGGCATTCACGGTTTCCCAGAAAAGACCCTCTGATGTACTTGCATCGCCGATCGTACCCCATGCAATTTCATTGCCATTGTCTGAAAACTTTTTCCAGTCTTTCAAAAGATCATTTTCACGATACACCTTGGAGGCCTGTGCTAGCCCAAGAAGCCTTGGCATCTGTCCTGCAGTAGGTGAAAGGTCAGCAGACGTATTTTTTATCGAGGTTTGATCTTTCCAGCTGCCATCGTCATTAATCAGACGGGTTGCAAAATGTGCATTCATCTGCCGGCCGCCGGAATGGGGATCCTCTTCAATATCCGGATTGGCATATAGCTGGGCAAAAAACTGCTCCACTGTCAGTTCACCGATGGCCATCATCAGCGTTTGGTCTCTGTAATATCCTGAACGGAAATCCCCTTGCTTGAAAAATTTTGCCAGAACCAGCTGTGGGAGCTCTTTTCCGTCCCCAAAAATTCCAAATTTAGCTTTCCCCGTTAACACTTCCTTCCGGCCCAGAAGAGACATCTGGCGACTCATACAGGCAAGCTTAAAGTCGTTCAGTATTTCTGAAGTCTGTTTTTTCGAATAGGTCGTATTAGATGCTTCTTTGCTCTTCATATATAAATCATTTATTCAGAATAATTTCTGTTTTCTCACGGTAAAACACGTTGAGTAGTGTATCTCGCATAGAATTCCTGTTGACTCTCTTTTAGCCCCCTTCTACTCTCCTACACTTGCAGAGCCGGACAGGAAATGTCCAACAATTTTTTATCTCAAAGTGTTTGGTTCACATTTAATAATTATGACTCTGTGAACCCTCCATAAGTCATATTCATGGGATCCAAAGCTTTTCGTAGTTCTTCTTCCGAAAGATCCGTCATCTCTTTGGCTACTTCCATTACGGCCCGGTTTTCAGCAAACGCTTTCTTGGCAATTTTGGCGGCCTTGTCATAACCAATCAGCGGATTCAATGCGGTTACCAGAATGGGATTTTTACCTACCATTTCCTGTATTTGTTCTTCCCGAACACTCAGCCCTTTAACTGATCGCTCAGCAAAATTTCTGGATGCATTTGCCAAAATTTCTACAGACTGCAATAAATTGTGTGCTACAACCGGCAGCATCACGTTCAGCTCAAAATTACCTGCCTGCCCTGCAACCGTAATTGCTGCGTCATTCCCGATTACCTGGGCACATACCATGGTTAACGATTCTTCAATTACCGGATTTACTTTTCCGGGCATAATGGATGAGCCGGGCTGAAGCGCCTGAAGCTGTACCTCTCCTATGCCGCTATTGGGGCCTGAATTCATCCATCTGAAATCATTGCCGATTTTCATCAAACCGACAGCAATGGTTTTAAGCTGTGAGCTGAGCTCAACGGGTGCATCCACCGTTGCCTG
>JAWVZW010000248.1:0-4119 GCA_033721975.1 Balneolaceae bacterium | reverse complement strand
GACTGAAAGATGTTAGATAGAAGATGAGTGATGTGTGATGTTTGAGTTTATGCCAAAGTACAGGCTAATGAATGATTTTGTGGTTGGTTGTTGGTTGTTAGTTGTTGGTTGGATCTTGGTGCTTTGTGCTTTGTGCTTTGTGCTTTGTGCTTTGTGCTTGTAATCTGAACCTTGAAAACATAAATACCTAAACACTTTAACACATAAACACATTTTTGAAAAAGCTACTACTCATAGCATTATTCTTGACTCCGCATACGGGGCTCCTTTTTGCTCAGTCAGGCGGATACGCGGGTGAATTTTCAAGACTTGGTTTTGCACCGCGCGGGATAGCCATGGGCAATGCACTCTCTGCCGTTTCGGTTCCGGGTAGCTATGCTTATTACAATCCCGCGTTATCAGCTATTCCTGCTGATGACATCCAGATCGATATCTCTACGGCAGCCCTGGCTTTCGACAGGCGGCTCCACATGGCAGGGATACGGATTCCCCTGCCCCCTTCTGCAGGGCTCAGTTTTACCCTGCTCAATGCAAGAGTCAGTGATATCGACGGACGCACTACGGATGGATATCACACGGGAATGTTAGGTATAGCAGAATACCAGCTGCTGGGCAATTTCGCGATTCGATTGACAGAAAATGTGTGGACTGGAATTGGAATAAAATACAATCACGGCGATTATCATCAGCAAATACCTGCAGCGACGGGTATAGGCCTGGATGCAGGCATACTTGTCAGATTCTCACCTAATTTCCAGGCGGCAATCACTCTTAAGGATCTGCTGGCCTCATTTGAGATCGACAGTTCCGAATTATATGGAACGGATCAGGCACTTAACAACACACAGTCTTTCCCGGTACGCAGCATCCTTGGAATCTCCTGGCAGCCGGCTGAACGTTGGCTGGTCAGTCAGGATATAGAACTTCGCTTTTCTTCCTATAACCGGCTTACTGGAGAAGTCGTGGATCGCAACGGTTTTGATATTCCCATTACCTTAAGAGAAAATCAAAAAGACCGGTCTGCTTTTTTCAGAACGGGAGCACAATTTGAAATCCACGAAAGATTCACGCTCAGATCAGGCCTTGAATTGGTAGACGCAGGAGGAGAGAATATTTTTCAGCCCGCTTTCGGTTTTTCTATCCATCTGCCATTCGACACCTATTCACCGGCAATTGACTACGCTATCCGACGCGAACCGGGAAGGATATCTACCATGCATGTCTTTGCAATCCGTCTGGATATATAAGTGAGTTCTTTTTTTAAGTATAAAAGTTGTATAGTCAGCTTGAACCAAATAGATCTATCTATCAATTCATTTATTTTGGATATAAGTGTTATCATCCATGAAATGAATCATTCGGCATGAAGAAACATCTACCTGGCGTATTTATTCTGCTGATTGCCTCCATCAACCTGCAGGCTCAGGATACAGGCAGCGGGCTCGATTTTCTAAATATTGGTCCATCTCCCCGGTTATTATCCATATCTGAAGCAGGAACGGCTGTTCTCTCCGGACCTTCATCGATGTTTACCAACCCATCTCTATTGGCTTTTGAGGAGTCAAACAGTGTTGATGTAAGTTACACACTATGGATTTCAGAAGTGGGCAATCAATTTGCAGCGATCAACTTCAAACAACCCCGGTCTGCCATAGCTCTGGGCATTTTTTCCTCAAAAGCAGATGAGTTTGAGGCACGAAACAATCCCGGCCCTTCAGCAGGAACATTTTCAGTGAGCTACCTTTCTCTTGCAGGATCGGCAGCGTATCGATTGGGTCCTGTTTCTGCAGGGTTTACGGCTCAATATTTACGGGAAGAAGTTTTTCAGTTCATTGCAAACGGTTATGCGTTTAACCTGGGTGCCTCGGCCCGGATTTTTCAGGAAAGAGTGCTGATGGGAGTCTCATTAAATAACCTGGGTAAAATGGAAGAGCTGGATACGGTATCCACACCCGTTCCTTCCAGCTGGAATGCAGGCATATCTGCTGATATTGTGGAATTTGTCACTCCCGGTGAGAATGATTTACCAATCCTGATTTCTGCCTATGCTGCCTACAGCAAGCCGATTCAGGAGCAAACAACCAGTGATTTTGCCAGCAGTGATTCAAAAGACGGGTTCTTCAGTCTGGCTCTTAGCGGCGAGGCTGCCAGTCTCTTCAGCCTGCAAGCCGGCTACCGCTTCGGCCCTACGGAACGTCCGGTAAGCTTCGGTCTAGGGCTGATTCTGGATCCTGTCCGAATAAACTATGCGATGGTCCCTTTTTCGACCGGATTCGGAACCGTGCACTCTTTTGGCCTTCAATATAATTTCTGATAGATACTATCAATAACATGTCATCCGAAACTACTCTTGAAGAACTTTACACTGAGGTTGTCGGCGACGACCCGGATTCAGTAACCGTATTTGTTGCACCCCCTATTCGCTTTGCCTATAAAAAAAGTGATTACCTGTATCTCTTTTACAAAGATCTGTTTAAGAATGACCGATACAAAATTGAGAGCCTCTCGGGCTGGAAGCATATCAAACTGGCTTTCTCTTCCCTTCGCAAACGTCCATCAATCCTTCATTATCACTGGATAGAATGCACAGGTGTGTTCAGGATACCTTCATTTCTCTGTAGACTATTCTGCATCTGGATATTTCTAAAACGGGGCGGCAATTTGATCTGGTCCATTCATAACAAAATGCCGGCTGACGGAAGAAACCTTCGATTTAATTTTCTGGCCCGCCGATGGTTGGCAGGCACTTCTTCCCTGCTCCATGTAGAATGCCATTCCGTGATTCCTGAACTAAGCCGGTATTTTGGCGTGAGTGAAAGCAAGTTCAGGGTTATCCCGCATCCTGACTATCCTCATTCACTTTATCCGAGGGCTGCGGCTGTAGAGGCCATCAATTTGCGGTATGATGCCCATTTGAAAATGCAGGACAAGCTTTTCCTGATGATTGGACATATTAGCCCCTATAAGCGTATCGGAACGATATGCAGAATATTCTCTGAATTGCCGCCACAAAAAAAGCTGATCATTATTGGTCCGGTCAAACGCGGACAGATGAAATACTATAAACGGCTCAGGCGATTGATCCGTAACTCCGGTAACATTCTGCTCATTCCTCAGTTTATCGATGAAGAAAATGTGCCTGAATTCCTGAATGCCTGCGACTATATTCTCTTCAATTACGATAGCACCTTTGTATCGGGCGGCGTATTTCTGGCAAAAAGCTATCGAAAACAGATTATTTTGCCGGACACGCCCTGCATGCGAGAGTTTGAAGACGAAAATATGCACTTTTTCAACACAAAGGCCGAATTGAAGCAGCTGCTGCAGGAAGCTTAAATCGTGATAATCAGGCTTTAGTCGTAGCTTTTAGGTATAAAGGCTTTCGTAAAACATCTTCAGAACAGTCTTTACTAAATTTCAGACCATATATTTATGAACTCCACAGTCATTGTAACCGGTGCCGCTAACGGTATAGGAAAAGCTATCGCAGCTGCATTTGCAGAGTCGGGCTGGAACACGGTTCTTGCTGACAAGGATCATGAAAATGGAGTCGCACATGCTTCTAATTTGCAAAGTTCAGGTTATTCAGCACGATTTATTGAATGTGATGTTTCAAGGCCCGATGATATAAAGAAAGTTGTAAGCGAAACCAAACAGGAGTTTGCCGGGATTCACGCAGTCATCAATAATGCCGGCATTTCAAAATTTAAGCCTCCTTCTGAGCTTACCGTAGATGAATGGGATCAAATTTTGAATACAAATCTGCGTAGTTGTTTCTTGCTCACCAGGGAAGCAGCGCCAATAATGAGAGAATCAGGCGGCGGAAGCATTGTTAATATTGCATCCACCCGGGCCCTCATGTCGGAAAAAAATTCAGAGGCCTATGCCGCTTCTAAAGGGGGAATATTGGCCCTTACCCATGCCATGGCACTTTCCTACTCTGATTACCAGATTCGGGTGAACTGCATTAGTCCGGGCTGGATTAAAACCGGGGATTATGAGTCTCTCAGGGAAATTGACCATCAGCAGCATCCCAGCGGACGGGTGGGTAAGCCCGATGACATCGCACGGGCCTGCCTGTTTTTATCCGACCCTGAAAATAGTTTTATTACCGGGGAG
>JAWVZW010000247.1:0-4128 GCA_033721975.1 Balneolaceae bacterium | reverse complement strand
TGCCCAGTAGGCCCTTTCCACGGATTTTTCTGCAAACTGCTCAGCCAGTTTTTTGTGGGTCTCCTCATCTTTGGCAACCACGAGGAGACCGCTGGTATCCTTATCCAGACGATGGACAATCCCGGGCCTCAACGTTTTTTCCTCCGCTTTGGATAGATTTTTCTCGGTGTGATACAGAAGCCCGTTTACCAGGGTTCCGGTCCAGTTGCCATAGGCCGGGTGTACAACCATATCCGCATCTTTATTTACAATTAGCAGATACTCATCCTCATATACGATATCAACGGGAACCGGCTCGGGTTTTGCTTTCGGAGGTGGAGGCTTTGGAAGGCTGATCTCAATTTTATCACCCGGCTGCATGATATAGGACGATTTCTCCAATTTGCCGTTCACGAGAACATGGCCATCCTTGATCGCTTTTTGCACCTTATTCCGGGATGCATTTTGCACGAAGGAAGTGATATATACATCCAGCCGGATATCACTATGCTGGCCTTCAGGAACCTCCAGCACATATTCCGTGCGGTTGGGACTTTCTTTTTCAACTAACATAAGCCGTAATGATACAAAATATCTCCGTTTCAATTATAACGGCATCATTCCTAAAAATCGGCATTCAATCTGTAAGGGATTGATCTTTTTTGGTTCTTACTATTAAAGAAGGTTCAGCCAATAATCGGGAGAATTTTACCCTATCAAGAGAAGAGCGAGCCGCGGGCAATTCATGATATGAGTTGTTCGCGGTTTTCTTTTTTAGTTTGAAGCTGAAATCTTCTGTCTCAGGCGGATGTCTGTCTCAAAAAGTTCGTATTCCCGGATCAGTTCCACACGCATCGTATCGCCCACATCATAATCACGAAGAAGGGCCCATGCATGCATTTCACTTACCACTCTTTCATCACCTATTTTCACGATCACATCACCCGGCATGATGCCGCTTTCGAATGCAGGTCCACCTTTGTTGACCCCGGTTATCAGCAGGCCATGCACATAGGGAAGGCGATAACGGTATATCAGCTGTTCGGTCATCGAGGTAAACTCCATACCAGGATCATAATCGAGCATCACCACCCCTGTAGTAAGCAGCTGGTTGATGATTCGCTCTATGCGGTTGCTGGGTATGGCAAAACTAAGTCCCACAAAACCTGCGCTAGTACCCCCAGTGTAGATAAAAGTATTCATGCCGATAATCTCACCGCTGCTGTTCAAAAGCGGTCCGCCCGAATTGCCCCGGTTGATCGCGGCATCGGTCTGGATCATATCAATATAGACCCTCGGATTATTCGGGTCCGGTCTGAAGTCTCGATTGGTGGCACTGATCACACCCACTGTAACGGTAGGATTACCGTCATCAAAGAGACCAAACGGATTGCCAAGGGCGATGGCCCATTCGCCTACAATCACCTCATCAGAGTCTGCAAATTCAGCATAGGGAAGCGGCTCCTCCGATTCAATGCGGATAAGGGCTATATCAGTGAGTTCATCCACACCGATCAGCTCAGCTGAATAGGACTTTCCATCCACGGTGGAAACCATGATCTCTGACGGATTACTGCCGACTACGTGCTGGTTGGTCACAATCAGGCCGTCTTCACTGATCATGAACCCGGAGCCCATGCTTGAATTTTCACGCGGCATTTGTCCGCCAAAAAAATAACGAAAGAATTCATCCTGCGGATTGAGCTGTCTGACCGGCTCCGTGGCCATAATGCTGACAACCGATGAGCTGGCTTTTTCAACTGCCCTGGTTATAGCGTTACGGCGGCTTCTCTCAATCGAATCATCGAGTTCCTGCATTTCAATTTCAGGATCCGCAGAAAGCATACTGTCGAGCTGATCGATCGCTGAAAAAGGTACATCTTCCGTATTGGAAGCTTGATCACCCGAAGCTGCAGTTTCCTGGCTGCCCTGTTCGCACCCGGCAAGGAAGACCGGGATAACCATGATTAAAAGAATCAGGACTTCCCGAAATCGGGAATACATCTGAATACGTTTCCTTTGATGTTGCACTTTATTCAATCAGTTCTTTACCCTTTTCAATTGTATCGGTGATGGCTTTCTGAAGCGGTCCCGGATGCCAGGCCCCTGCGGCCTTCTTGTGCCCTCCGCCTCCCAGCTTGCGGGCCCATTTGTTCACATCTACCGAACTTCTGGAACGCAGGCTCATCTTAATTCCTTCGTCCTTCAGATCCTTAAAAATAATGGCCACCTTCACTCCCCCGATACTCAGCGGATAGGATACAAATCCTTCCGTATCCACATTGGAAGTGCCGGTCTCAGAAAGCATTTCCTGTGTAACGTGCATCACCGCCACTTGATTATCTTCAAACAACTCGATGGTTCCCAATGCCTTGCTCAGTAGCTTGAATTGATTGATCGTGCGGTTTGAATAGATCTTTTCGATCACTTCATTGGGTTTGAAATCACCCCTGCGAAGTAGATCGGCAACAATTTCCACGGTTTTGGGGGTAACACTGTCAAACTGAAGCGATCCGGTATCGGTAATGATCCCGGCATAAAGGGCCTTCGCCGTTATCTCATCAATCAGTGAAAGATCAGATTCTTCAAACAGTTTGTAGATCAGCTCACAGGTAGAGGATGCCTTAGGTACAGAGACAGCCACTTCAAAAACATCCTCCGGATCCGGATGATGGTCGATCATAAACAGAGGCAGTGATAGTGATTCATTCAGTTCACTGATCAAACCAAAACGGGAGGGCATATTGCCGTCCACCATGACCAATGCATCCAGTTTTTTAACGCTCTCTTCATCCGGTATCTCAATGGCCCGATATGCTGAAAGCCATTTCATATTTGGCGGCACCTCATCGTCATTGAAAGCATGTGCCTCCCAGCCACGGGCCTCCAGCCAACGGCAAAGCGCCACCTGGGAACCGATACAGTCACCGTCCGGCCTTACATGAGAAAAAACCCCAATTGATTTGTAGTTTTGAAGCTCGCTTATAAAATCTTTAAACATATATTTTGTATTGTTCCACCGCCTGTAATAGAGTTGTGAAAATGAATGTGTTCGCAACGCTTTGCAAAGAGACCAAAGTAAGGAATCGACCCGTGATGAACCTACTTAATCCCTGTTTTGCATGAAAGCTGTAATTTTATGTGACGGCCGGCCACCCGCAGCGGATGTCCTGAATCGTTTTCTGAACGAAGCCTCTCTCTTCATAGCTGCTGACGGGGGTGCATTGACCGCTCACGCCATGGGACTCCATCCGGAAGTGATAATTGGTGATTTTGACAGCTTTACCCCCGGCGGGGATGAATTAAGTGAAGTCATTTCCGATCCGGACCAGGAAACCAATGACCTTGAAAAGGCACTCCTGTATGCCCTTAAAAAGGATGTATTGGAGGTTACCGTCTTTGGCGCAACGGGAAATCGGCTGGACCATACGCTCAAGAACCTTTCCGTTCTCAAACAGTTTCACCAAAAATTTAAAAAGATCTCCTTCAGGGACCGGTATGCCGATATTTTCATGGCAGAATCACCCTTTCGCAAAGAACTGCCGGTCCATACATCCATCTCGCTTTTCCCCCTTTCAGGCAAAGTAACGGGTATTACTACTCGTGGCCTCCGATATCCCCTGAACCGGGAGACTCTCGAAAATGGTGTGCGTGACGGAACCTCAAATGAGACGATTCAAAATGTTGTCGAAATTGAATTTGAAAAGGGAGACCTTCTGGTGTTTATCAATCATAAAACGGAAGAAGATTGACGGCTGAATTTTCTCTTATAGACTGGCTGTTCATTGCTGCCTATTTCATTTTTTTGATCTGGCTGAGCTGGAAAAAAGGATGGCAATCCGATTCGGAAGAAGATTTTCTGCTGAGCGGCCGCAAGGTGACGCTGCCTGCATTTGTAGCCACACTGGTATCCACATGGTATGGTGGAATACTGGGCGTCGGTGAGTGGAGCTATCAGTTTGGCATATCACAGTGGCTGATTCTGGGTGCCCCTTTTTATATTTTCTCAGCGCTTTTTGCCGTCTTTCTTGCCGGAAAGATCCGGCTCAATAAGGCATTGACCATACCTGAAGCACTCAGCAATCGGTATAATAAACGTGCCGGCAGACTCAGTGCTCTTCCAATATTTATTCTGGTAAGCCCTGCCCC
>JAWVZW010000246.1:0-4145 GCA_033721975.1 Balneolaceae bacterium | reverse complement strand
GTGAACTGAAAAAGAGGAATCACACCTTCCGCCACCCAGAATATGAAAATCCCGCCGATTAGGATGGTGGCCCGCCAGGCAGTCGGGATATCCTCAAAAAATTCAATCAATGGCTCCATTTACTAACGATAGATTTACCTCAAGTTAAAATGAATCGTGTATATACTGTCAGTTACTCCTCATGAAATGAACTGCAAATTCCTCACAATTCATTCACTTTATCTCCTTTTAATTATGAAGACAATAACTTAAACGACGATAAAAACCGCAACCAGTGGCCATATCCAGAGAGGGAGTGTGTAGGCAACCACCTGGCGGCCTTCCGGCTCGCTGTATCGATCGGGAATCACGGGGAGCCCGCTCTCATCGGCCTCAAAGCTTTGTGTATACTCCAGTACCGCCTGCCACACTTTGAGTTGTGATCCGTCTCTGTAGATAATTGCGTCGTCCAGTTCAATAGGCAGTCCATTTTCATCTTTTAACTCGATAGCCAAATCGGGCACCACATCACCTACCATAGGCAGAAAACCGGCAATGTAGTAATCCGTAACAACATGAAGCAGTCTATCATCACCTTTTTCAAGCCGCTCGAGACTGCCGTCATCCGTGTCCAGTTCTGCGCTTAATACCGCCCTTTTTGTAGGAATAGGTGTATCAATAAATGGAATACGAAACAGTACCGCACGTGATGGATCGTAAAGCATCTTCATGCCGGAGAACTGCAGAAAATAATTATCCCCCAGTAGTTCGGATAGCAGCACCGACACTTCCAGGGCTCGCCGGACTTCATCCTCGGTAATGTAAAATGACACCAGGGGATAACCCGGATTTCCATTCTCGCCGGATCCCAGTCCAACTGCCATCATCATATCATAGAATGTTACCTCATTCCTGCTCCACTCCTGCGATCCGGGCCGGATATTACTGCGAATCGCGCCGTTTGCCTGAACCGCAATGTCTACGGGTTTCTCCATTGCCTGTTCGGCGGCATATTTCATGGCATCGGTAATAAAATTTCCTATGGCCGCTTCCCGACGCGGTTCATTCCTTTGGATGACGAATGATAATTCTGCAATAGGCTGTGTTACCCTTTCGATGCTGCCATCCGTAAGTTCGGTAACCCATCCATTCAGTATTGTTTGATACCTTTCAACCTCCGCCTTCACCTCCTCATCCTCCGGTATAGCATCGTTCAGCTCTGTTAAAAACGGTTGTCCGCTGTTCTCATTCATTACGATAACCTCCCCGCTCTCAATATCAACCTCAAGCTCCAGTAACCCCAGATGGCTCAGATAGCTCCCGGCCTGTACTATGACAGCATTCCCTTCATAAACAGGTTCATTCAAGACGGTGTGTGAATGGCCGCTGACGATCACGTCCAGCTCAGGAATGGCCCGTGCAAGCTGACGATCTTCAGTCACGCCCGCATGGTTCACAGCAATGATCAGATCTACCCCTTCATTCTGAAGTGCTTCAACCGATCGACGGGCTGACTCAACGGGGTCTTCAAATTCAACGGGCTCAGGATGGGCTGTTTTCGAAATGGCATCATTGCCTATGATGCCGAATACACCTGCTTTCAATCCATTCTCAAGTTCTATGACCAGAAAATCGCGTATACCCATTAGAGTCAGCGGATGGTTCTCGGGTGGACGAACATTGCTCCCTAAAATAACAGGCCGTAAATCCTCAGATACTCCATAACCTGCGTCATCATAATAGGCCGCCAATACATCTGTACCATAGTCAAACTCATGATTTCCGATAACTACAGCGTCATATCCGATCATCTGCATCAGTGATAGCTCCGGTGCCACTCCATCCATCAAGGGAAGCCAGCCAAAGGCAGGACCGCCCAGTATATCACCGCCTGAAAACATCAGAACCGGTTCTTGCTCCCTGGCTTTTTCCAACCGGATACGATTTACTTCACCGGCCAGCCGGGCAAATCCGCCCACGGATGGATCCATGAGGTCAGGATGATCATCAGCCGCCGGTATGGGTATCAAATGTGAATGTTCATCATTCGTGTGCAGGATCGTTACCCGAAGCTGCTGAGCATTCACCTGCATCCCAAACCAAACGTGGAAAAAAAGAATTAGCAGATATAATACTTTACACTTCAACTCTTTCCGGCTTTTAGCAATTATAGGTTTTCTTTAAGTTAATTTATTGGAAGCTATTTATGCAGGGCGCATAGTAATCAATAAAACATCATGAAAAAACAGACACAATTCCTGAGCAGTTTTCTGCTATTTTTCCTTATCTCATCCGCAGCATTTGCACAGTTACAGTCACCCGAGCAGTTTCTGGGATACGAGCTGGGTGACAGATGGACACCTCACCATCGGGTGCTGGATTATGTAACTCACGTTGCGGAAAATTCGGAACTTGCCACAATTCATCAATACGGAACCACCAATGAACACCGGGAACTGGTGTACCTGGTAATCACCTCCCCCGAGAACCATGAGAACCTTGAGGAGATCCGGCTGAATAATCTGCGGCTTGCGGGTTTAGAGTCCGGAGAACCCACCCAAAACCGGAAAGCCATTGTATGGATGAGTTATAACGTGCACGGCAACGAAACATCCAGCAGTGAAGCTGCCATGAAAACAGTTTATGAGCTGGCAAATCCCGGACATGCAGAATCCAAGCAGTGGCTGGAATCGACGGTGGTTGTAATCGATCCCATGATTAATCCGGATGGCCGTGACCGATATGTGAATTGGTATAAAAGTGTTGTAGGCTCCAGTGTAAATCCTGACCCGGCGGCCAGAGAGCACAGTGAACCCTGGCCCGGCGGTCGTTCAAATCACTATTATTTTGACTTAAACCGTGACTGGGCATGGCAAATCCAAAAAGAAACCCGGCATAGAATCGATGCCTATCAGCGATGGATGCCTCATGTTCATGTCGACTTTCATGAAATGGGCTATAATTCGCCCTACTATTTTGCTCCCGCTGCCGAACCTTTCCACAGCGTGATCACCGACTGGCAGTCTGAGTTTCAAACATCGATTGGATTGAACCACACCCGCTATTTCGATGAGGAAGGCTGGCTGTACTACACTCGTGAAGTGTTCGACCTGTTTTATCCAAGCTATGGCGATACCTGGCCAACCTATAACGGCGCAATTGGCATGACCTATGAACAAGCCGGAGGAGGCAGTGCAGGTCTTGGTGTCCTGACGGAGACCGGCGATACCCTAACACTGAAGGACCGCCTGACACACCACCATGTTAGCGGGATGTCGACCGTAGAGGTAACCGCCAACAACGCCGAGAGAGTGGTAGATGAGTTTGAGCAGTATTTTGAAGATGCCGTCAATAACCCGGCAGGAACCTGGAAAACCTTTGTCGTAAAACGGGATAACGATCCGGATAAACTCTATCACCTGCTGAGCTTTCTGGATTCACAAAATATCCGTTACGGTACCGCTGGTTCGTCGGAAACCGAACGTGGGTATGACTTCACAACCGGGCAAACAGGAAGAGTAAGCATCGATGAAGAAGATATTTTAATCAGTGTCCGCCAGCCTCAGGGTCAGCTTGCAAGAGTATTTTTTGAACCTGATCCGGAGCTTTCCGACTCCCTCACGTATGATATCACATCGTGGGAAGCCCACTATCGGTTTGGATTAAGCGGCTATGCACTGGAGACGGATATATCACCTGAAATGGGGATAACCGCAAACGATGTACGCTCTTCAGAACAAACCGGACAGGACTCACCCTACGCCTGGCTGGTTCATTGGAACAGTCTGGACGATGCCCGTTTTCTGGCCGATATTACTCAAAAAGGAGTCAAATCACGTTTTGCAACCGGCAATTTTCAGATAAACGGGGAACCATACGAAGCCGGCACCCTGATTATACCCCGGGCCAACAACAGGCATCTGGGTGATGATTTTGATCAGATTGTGCGGGATGCAGCAGAGTCTCACTCCCGTAACCTTTTTGGAGCTTTGACGGGATTTGTTGAAAGCGGCTCTGACTTTGGGTCCGATAATGTCAGTCTGATTGAAAAACCCTCTGTTGCCCTGATCTCCGGAGAAGGAACTTCTTCGCTGAATGTGGGAGAGATCTGGCACTTCTTCGATCAGCAGCTTCAGTACCCGGTTACCCTGATTAATACAGACGAT
>JAWVZW010000245.1:0-4149 GCA_033721975.1 Balneolaceae bacterium | reverse complement strand
TTGCCGTTGCGTTTCTGGCTGTATCCACCCTCATCATTGTGGCTCATATTCTGGATGTTCGTGAGGATAATGATGTGGGAGTCACGACGGCTTTCGCCATGATGCTCACCTTTGCACTTGCTGCCTGGTCGATGTATGGCTATGAACTTCCTGCCCTGGGAGTGACCATCATTGTAATGGCCTTGTTGGGTTATAAACCGGTTCTGCACAGCTGGCTGAGAAAGATGAAAACCGAGGAGCTCTACGGTACGATCAAGCTACTTATCATTTCGGTCGTGCTTTTGCCCCTGCTGCCTGACCAGGGTTATGGACCCTGGCAAGCCCTGAACCCCTATTGGGTGTGGCTGATGGTGGTTTTGATTACAGCTCTTTCTTTTCTCGGATACTTTGCCATTCGGATTGCGGGAAACAAGGTGGGCACTTTGGTCACCGCCATTACAGGCGGCCTGGCATCCTCCACAGCTGTGACAGTCAGCTTTGCCCAGTTTGCCCGGGAATATGAGATTAAAAAGCTGTTTATGGGCGGCGTCATGATTGCGTCATCCATCATGTTTATTCGGGTATTGATTGAGGTATCTGTTGTGAACCCTGAATTACTTGCCGGACTCTGGATTCCCATTTCTGCGATGTTCGTTGCAATGATTGCCGGTGGCTGGTGGCTTTGGAATTCCACCAGCAGAAAGTCCGGATCCGATAAACGCATCGAGTTACAAAACCCGTTTCAGCTGGGTACCGCGTTAAAGTTCGGTCTGCTGCTGGCTCTGATCCTGCTGCTATCTGAAGGAATGCAGGAGTGGTTCGGCGATCAGGGAGTATATGTGCTCTCCGTAGCATCAGGACTCATGGATGTGGACGCCATTACTCTTTCCCTATCCAAAATGGCCACCGATTCGCTTGAACCAAATGTCGCCATAGTCGGGATCGTGCTGGCCACTGCCACAAATACGCTGGTAAAAGGGGCTATTTTCGCCTTTTACGTCGGCATCCGGGAAAGCCTCAATCTGCTTATTTTGATTTTACTGGTTGCATTCATTGGCGTTGGGCTTACTTTTTTGACTTAAGAAGGATTTGCTACTTTTCCAGTTGCTCGCAGATTTTTGCTTTTCACTCCCGTTCTGCTAACTTCGCTTCAGCCCCAATCGATGTCTGTTTTTAAAATATAACTAACCATCTACCCTATGCCTTTTACGCTGCTGGACTACACCGTAATTGCCGGCTATCTGCTGCTGATGATCGTTGTCGGGTATCTTGCACAAAAACGGGGACAGAAAAATCTGGAGGAGTATTTTACCAGCGGCAAGAATCTTCCATGGTGGCTGATTGGCATCTCGATGGTGGCCACCACCTTTGCAGCCGACACCCCGCTGGCCGTAACCGGTATCGTAGCCAGTGAAGGCATTGCCGGCAACTGGATCTGGTGGAATTTTATGTTTTCCGGCCTGATTACCGTATTTCTCTATGCACGTCTCTGGAAGCGGGCTGATGTAATTACCGATGTGGAATTTATCTCCATCCGCTACTCGGGCAAACCGGCACGGATTCTTCGCGGTTTTCGGTCACTCTATCTGGCCTTCCCGATTAACTGCATCATTCTCGGATGGGTAACCGTGGGAATGGCCAAAATTCTGACGGTCATCACCGGAGCCGAACAGTGGGCAATCATTCTGATTCTCTATCTCCTTATTGGCCTCTACATCTCGCTTTCAGGCCTCTGGGGCGTGATTATCACAGACTTTGTACAGTTTATCATTGCCATGGGCGGGTCCATCCTGTTGGCATGGTACGCAGTGGATTATGTGGGAGGGCTTGATGAGCTTCAGCTTCGTCTGACCGAGCTGATGGGTGAAGGTCACTCGGTGCTGTCGATCAATCCGCTGAACAGCCCGGAGATCGCTTTAGCCACCGGCCTGGTTTGGGTGGGGATGATGTGGTGGGCCTCCTGGTATCCGGGTTCGGAACCGGGCGGAGGCGGGTATATAGCCCAGCGGATGTTCTCTGCAAAGGATGAGAAAAACGCGGTGGGCGGAACCCTTCTGTTTAATGTACTGCACTACGCGATGCGTCCATGGCCCTGGATTCTGGTTGCACTGGTGGCCATGGTGGTCTACCCTGGCCTGGACGATCCGGAAACCGGATATCCGCTGCTCATGCTGGAGCTGCTCCCTGCCGGTCTGCTTGGATTATTGGCCGTAGCCTTTCTGGCTGCGTTTGTGTCTACCGTCTCCACTCACCTGAACTGGGGAGCATCGTATGTGGTCAATGACTTTTACAAGCCCTTTATCAAGCAGGAGTACAAATTTGAAACCCGGGAAGATGCACAGAAACACTATGTGAAAGTGTCACGCTGGACCACACTGCTTATCATGGCGGTGGCGATCCTGGTCTCCTACCTGTTTGATACGGTTCGCGGCGGATGGGAGGCGATTTTATCCATAGGCGCCGGTACCGGACTGGTCTATATGCTTCGCTGGTTCTGGTGGCGCATCAACGCGTGGAGTGAGATTGCGGCAATGACTGCAGCCGCGGTTGGTTTTACTCTCACCAAGATTATGGGGTATGATGATTTTGCCGAGCAGATGATCTTTACCACCATCTTTGCCACGATTGTCTGGGTTGCCGCTACTTATATCACAAAACCGACCGATGAAAAGACGCTACAGAGTTTCTTCGATCGTGTGAAGCCCGGCGGACCGGGATGGGGACGCTTCCTGGCTGCCGGCGAGGAAACCTATTCCTTGATTCCGGGAATTTTGTTTGCTGCCGTTAGCGGTGCGTCGATCATCGCGCTGCTCTTCGGGATGGGTGAAATCTTCTTCGGATCAATGATGCTGGGTCTGGGATGTTTTATTGCCGGTACGGGCGGGCTGTGGTTTGTGGTTAGAAAGATATAGAATAAAAATGCCGGAGACGGTAAAAGTCAGACGTCAAATGTGAGACGTCAGACGAAAGATTCCTTGATTGATCTTCTTATAGATCCCTCACTTAGATTCTATGAAATGGATATGGCAACCCTGCGCATTTGGTCGACCAACCACTTTAAAAAATGCATCACCCCGTTTCAAGTTTGACGTTTCACGTCTGACGTCTGCCTCATCGATTTCCTCTTATTTATTTAGTAAAATTGAATATGAATCGCTTCTATTCTGTCATATTCATACTTCTGTTGGTTATTCTTAATGGCTGTGTGGTTCACATGCCTGCAAGCGAGTCGGTGATCTATCATGATCATGAGAATGAGGATGCTGAACCGTTTGGTGTGGAAACAACAATTTTCCCTGTTCCGGTGGCGGGGACATCCATCTCCTATAGTGCCATGATTTTACCGAAGGGCATCCGGGATGAAATCCGCAGACAGAATAATGACAATCTACTGCCCGGTGAAGAGATTGAATTCAAGAACCAGTTTTTTCCCGGAAACCTGATGCCTTCGGTCGCTTTCCCCCTTGCAAACCGTGCAGCACTGGGCGTTAATTTTAATCCGTTCTATCCCGGTATAGACGGAACAGTTCACCTGTTCGAAGACAACTGGCTAACCACCACCTTTCAGTTTCCCGCCTATACGGGAATAGATTTTGAATGGATTCTTCAGAGGCCGGTATTGCGCATTGAGAATGGCGGCTTGTCAGCCGGACTCTTTTACCGCAAAGAGCGCATCTCCTACTATGTGGATGACGGCACGCAGGATTTTCCAATACTCGAATTTATCCCGAATACGTTTCGCAGCGACTGGTTCGGCGCCCGCCTGGCCGGACAGTTTCCGGACATGTCACAATCCCGCCGGATGAAATTTCATTTTCATGCCGGATACAATCCGGACTATGAATCTGCACTCTTCATGTTTGGCATCGGCATTACCTTCCGGCCCAATCCCGGGCCAGCTTATGTTGATCCGGTCAGATATTGGGATTGAGGGGGAGACGTGAAACGTCAAACGTGAGACGTCAGACGGGAGACGGGAGACGGGAGACGGGAGATGGAAAATGCTAGATCTTAGTAAGGGTTTGAGCTAATATCGATCCTATAAATAGGATCTTTATAAAAAATTATCGGAGAAGATAGATGCTTGATCTTAGACACAAAAAACTCACTGTGTGGAATGAGAGTGTTCAACTCATAAAAATGATCTACTTGATCACCAATAATTTCCCG
>JAWVZW010000244.1:0-4149 GCA_033721975.1 Balneolaceae bacterium | reverse complement strand
GACCACTTACGCTGTTAAATGAGGTAAGAAGACCGTTTGACCCTGCCGTCTGACGAGTCCGGATATCTACCAGACGATTTGGTTCCGGTCTGTTCATCCGGAAATTCACCAAGCCGCCAAACTGGGTGCCATACTGCAAAGAGGCAGCTCCGCGTATGATCTGGATCTCCTCTACCGCTTCGGCCGGAGGAGTGTAATAGCTTTCAGGATAACCCAGAACATCAGCACTGATATCATAGCCATTCTGGCGAATGTTGAAATTGGACGACCGGTTGGGGTCCAGGCCTCGTCCACCAATATTGAGCTGCAGCCCAGCGTCGTTGGACTCAAAAATATTCAGACCGGAAATTTTTGCATAGACCTGCCGTGCATTATTTGCGGCTTTGTTTGCGAGTATCCGATCCAGAGCAATGACCTCATTCTTCTTCCCGGCAAAGATAGAGGTTCCTTCAACCTCTCTGAGCCTGATTATGGAGAACATTTCCTCCTGCTGGTCTATCACAGTCACCTCCGTAAGCTCCCTCGCCAGCTCTTTCATGGCAACGTTCAGCACCAGGCCTTCACTTCCAAGCTCAACATTCCGAACCGCCACCTCATAGCCAAGCAGGTAAAAGTAAAGTGTATGGCTCCCTTCGTTAAGATCTGCCATCGTGTATCTGCCTTCATCATCCGTTTGAATCATCAGTCCGGCAGCATTATTGTAGATATCCACGCCAGAAAGAGATTCACCGCTAACCAGGTCCGTTACCTTACCGGTAATGGAATACTGGCCTGACGCTGTAACGGGCATCACGATCAGAAATAAAAGAAGCAGATACTTAAAGGCCTTTAATTTCATCGTCGAAAGGTAAAATCCAGTCTCTGTGTTTAAATGATGGTTCTATTTCAGAAAGATCTCTTTGAGGATCTACATAAGGCCGGCTCGGACGCCCGTTCAGTGCCACATAGCTTTCCACGTACACCTGGGGATCCGAGATTCCCCGGGCCTGGTATTCATTTTCAAGAAAATGGGCATATTCCAGTATGAAATCAGGCTGTGTGGACATCTGTTTTTCCTGAAAAGGAGTCAAAAACCTGGAATTATCTACAGCCATTTGCCTTCCGGAATCCGGATCCACGATCCGAAACTGTGCATAACCTGCTTTTTCCATCAGCATTACGCGCCAGGAGAAGCGGTAACCCTCTTCCGTCCAGAAGAGTTCACCCGGGTAGAGCATGTATCGAAACGGGATCAGCAGCTGAAGTACAAAGAAGAGGCTGATGATGCCAAGCGTTGCTTTCCTCCATGCACCATTCCGAAAGCGGTAAACTTCGCCGTTTTTAAATGTCTCATTTGTGAACCGGAATATTCGGGCAACAGCGTCCAGAATCTTTTGGTGAAATGCAGGTTCGAAAAAGATCAGTGCTGCGCCGATCATGATGTAGGGAAACATTCCAATTGGAAAAAGAACCCTGGTAAGAAGATGAAAAACCACCACCAGGAAAAAAGCAAACCATCGGGTCCGCTTCATCAGGAGCAGGAAAGGAATTGTGAGATCATAGATTGCACCTCCCCAGCTGAACAGATAGTGCATCCACTCTTTTTGGAGAAGGTCACCCAGAACAGGAATCGAATATTTCGATGGCAGCCAAATGGCGAGAGGCATAGCGTGAATGAGCCACTCCGAGTTCAGCTTGGCAAGACCTGCATAAAACCATACGATCCCAAGCAGAAGCTTGATGGAATCGATGCTCCATGCCGGAATTTTTTCGGCCCTCAGTGATGAATCCCTGTATGCATCCACGGAAAAATAGGCGTGGGCCGGAAGGAAGATCATCAGAAAGCTGAGAATACTGATAAAGTAGTAGTGATTCAGGTAGGTCGTTTTATCCATCAGCTCGATATAGGTAAAGCTGAGAAAAAACGTAATGATGGATAACCGATACCTGTACCCTGCCATTACAAAAAGGGCGGATAGCCCGCAAATCAAAAAGATCAGATAGGTCCAGTCACCGAGCGGCTTTACCCATTCAAAGCCGTAATAGGAGAAGAAAAACTGAGGTTCAATGTACAGTTTTGAAATCCATCCATTGGCGGCAAAGCGAATAATACTTACCGCCATCAGAAACCCGAACACAATCCTGAATAACGCCAGCGGCGCTGCATGGGAATATTGGTTCAGATAACTTTGAACGGACCGGTATGACATACATTAATCACCGTCTGCATCCACATAATCCACACTGATATTCAGTGCCTGCAGCATGTCTACTTTCAATAAAACTACATTCTTTTGAAGTTCATCATAAGCGTTCAGCATGGCCGTATTGTCATTTTCAACCTGAGCAGCAAAATTCTGTTGGAGGGTCTCGATCTGATTCCTGGCGCTCTCAAACTGATTGTTGATAAGCTCGCTGAGCTGAGTATCATCCCTTCTGCTATCAAGATAGTCAAGGTAGGATTTCAGGCTTTCCCCGCTGCCCGACCCTTCAAAATGCACTCCGTTGAAGAAGTCCTGTACGGCATCGAGTGCTTCTAATGCAAGATCCCTTGCAAAATCGCCGTGGTAGAGCGCCTCAACGTGGGTGGGCAGGGGAGTTCCTGAAAAAACTCCGGCAGGGATACCCACTTTGCCGGCCCGAAGCCACTTCTCGTAATAGAAGATGTAATCATTTACCATCATATCGATCGAGGCGTTACCTCCGTTGCCGCTGTTCTCTACGAACTCATCCCGGTAACCGGATGTCCATTCGGTATGAATGGTTTGAGCAAGCGTCAGTATTCTGGTTGTAAGTGCCTGGAGATAGCTGCGATAGGAAGCCGCAGATTCTCCGTCCGTGTACAGGGACAGGATGGCAGCATCATCACTGCCCGCACCATAAAGCAAATAATCCAGTGCAGGAAAACCCTGCGCATCATATTGAGATGGCAGATCAAAGTTTACCTCTCCCAAAGCGATGTTTTCCTCGATTTGTTCGGTACTGGTCGGATAGCTGTTCATCAGATTGCGGACACTGATTCCTTGCGAACCGATCATGGCCGGCCCGATTTCATACATGGATACCGTTTGAAAACTCAGGTATGCACTTTCAAATGCCGTTCGAAGAGATTCCAGTCCGGCTGCCGTTGGGTTGGCCGCAAAATCACCGGCAGCAGCATCCAGCGCCCCGGCTTCAGCTGCAAAATTCTCGTAAGCGGGAATCACCAGGTTATCGGCCCAGTTGACCAGCAAGGCGCGCCGGTCAAAATCGTCCGGATCCGGCCCGACCGGACCATCATCGGTGCACGCAGAGAATGCAAGAACGGCAAATAGAATCAGTAATGAGTAGGTACCTATCAGCTTCATGTTTTTCTAAATCTGTAACTATTTTGGTTCTGAATTAACCGGCAGCTTGTTCAATGGTGAAGTTAAACGGAACCACGATATCCTGGGAAAGTGCATCGAGAGTTGCCGGGGTCAGATCCCAAAGACCATTGGGTCCGTCTCCCATCAGCCTGTCCAGAAAAGACTGAACCTCCTGTCTTGTGAAGTAAGGCTCATCCGTTCCGGGTACTCGCGTAAACTGCAGGCTGTAAATAAAGCCGTACGCTTCTGACAGGTCATGAAATATCGCACCGTAGTCGGGTGAATTGCTTTCCAGGATGGTCTTTGCGGATTCCAGATAGTAAATGGATCGCACACCGATGATTTCGGAGACTCTCAGACGAATAATTTCAGCCTGTTCATCCCGTATATCATAGGCACCGGCAACAATGGCTGCCCGACCTCTTTTGAATGCGTTGAAAATCTCCTCTGCTATACCCGCAAAGTCCTCATCATTCTCCATGCGGCCGAGATATTTATCCAGAAAGCTGTCAGCACTACCCAGTTCCGTAAGCGGATTGGCCTGATTGGATGCGGCCCCAAACAGATATCCATAAGCCTCGTCCCACTTGTGCTCCATAGTTGTATAGTTGGCACCATCCACAAGCACTCCGTTGTCATTATCCTCGCGGTTAGTACCCGCATCAAGCACGGATGTGCTTAGGTAGTTATTCAGCATCTGGTCTGTCATCAATGCGCCGATCAGCGACTTTGTTACCATTTGGTTGTATTCAAGCCCCTGTGCATTCACATAGCGAACGGATGTTCCGTCGGCGATCTGTCCGGGCTGTCCGGGTTCAGCCAG
>JAWVZW010000243.1:0-4151 GCA_033721975.1 Balneolaceae bacterium | reverse complement strand
GCCCGGAATGATGACCCTGATCGGGTTGGCTATTTCTATCGCTTATTTCTATAGCACTGCCGTTGTATTGGGCTTTGAAGGCGATCTGCTCTATTGGGAGCTGTCCACGCTTGTGGGCATCATGCTCCTGGGACATTGGGTGGAAATGCGATCGGTACTAAGTGCTTCCGCCGCCCTTGAAGAACTGGCTGAACTGCTGCCCAGTGAGGCACACCGCTTAAATGAAGATGGCTCTACTGAAGACGTTCCGGTTGAACAGCTTCAGCCAGGTAATACGATTCTCGTCAAACCGGGAGAGAAGATTCCTGCTGATGGGATTGTGGTAAAAGGTGAGTCGAGTGTGAATGAAGCCATGCTCACAGGTGAATCCAAACCTGTCAACAAAGCCAGGGATGACGAGGTTATTGGCGGATCCGTGAATGAAAAGGGATCCCTGACCATCGAAATTTCAAAAACGGGGGATGAGTCATTTCTTTCTCAGGTCATGAACCTGGTTGAAGAGGCCCAGCAAAGCAAATCACGCACGCAGGATCTCGCAAACCGCGCAGCTTTCTGGCTTACCATTATAGCCATTACCGCCGGCCTGATCACCTTCATCGCCTGGACTTCATTTACTGGACAGGAATTCGGTTTTGCCATGAATCGGACTGTAGCCGTAATGGTCATTACCTGCCCGCATGCGTTGGGACTTGCCATACCGCTGGTTGTATCCATGTCGACCAGCATTGCTGCCACAAATGGATTTATGATCCGCGACAGAGCCGCTTTTGAGCAGGCCAGAAACCTGAATGCCGTGATATTTGATAAGACCGGTACTCTCACCGAGGGAGTATTCACTGTAACTAATATTCTCAATTTTGGTGATGAATACAGCGATGACGAAATTCTGACCTATGCCGCTTCCCTCGAAACGAACTCTGAACATCCGCTTGCCAAAGGAATTCTTGAAAAGGCTGACGAAACCTATGAGGTAGAAGAGTTTGACTCTATCACCGGCAAGGGGATCAAAGGGAAAGTGAACGGGAAACAGGTAAAAGTAGTGAGTCCCGGCTACATCAGGGAAGAGAAAATGGAGTATCCTGAAGAGGATGTGGAGAAGATTTCATCCCAGGGTAAAACAGTCGTATTTGTGATTCTGGAAGACTCTTTGGCAGGGGCTATTGCTTTGGGTGACGAAATCCGCGAATCGTCCAAAAAAGCTATCCGGACTCTGCACGAAATGGGAATTGAGTGTATCATGCTTACGGGCGATAACAGGCAGACAGCCGAGCACGTGGCTGAAGAACTGGGTATTGACCAGGTCTTTGCAGAGGTGCTGCCGGATGAAAAGGCCGATAAAGTGAAAGAGGTACAGAATCAGGGCAAAAAAGTGGCTATGACCGGCGATGGCGTAAATGACGCTCCTGCCCTTGCGACAGCAGACGTGGGGATAGCTGTGGGAGCCGGATCGGATGTAGCCGTAGAGACCGGGGATATTGTA
Organism: Balneolaceae bacterium; assembly: GCA_033721975.1. Lineage (GTDB taxonomy): Bacteria > Bacteroidota > Rhodothermia > Balneolales > Balneolaceae > Rhodohalobacter. Next base: position 2,671 of record JAWVZW010000243.1, on the reverse strand, counting down.
TTGGTCAGGGATAACCCGGAAGACGTGGTCAGCCTCATCAAGCTTTCCAAAGCAACCTACCGCAAAATGGTGCAAAATCTCTGGTGGGCATCCGGCTATAATATCGGAGCCATTCCGCTTGCAGCCGGAGCTCTGTACGCATGGGGAGTAGTGTTAAGCCCGGCCGTAGGTGCCATTCTGATGTCGCTGAGTACAGTGATTGTGGCAATCAATGCGCGACTGCTAAAGCTGGATTCATAACTATCCTTACAATGGGCAATGTGCTGTGGACCGTGAACCGTGGACCGTGGACCGTGGACCGTGGACCGTGGACCGTTGAAAAATGAATTCTATTTCTTAAGGAAAAAAAGAATCCTACTCCATTTCGCCGGTATAGACGACTCGCCAGATCCTGCCCATTTTGGAATCTGAAATAAAGAGAGCTCCATCAGGTGCCACAGCCAGTCCCATGGGCCGGTAATCGGCATTGCCGGGATTCACAATCTCTTCGGAACCTTTAAATCCATCTGCAAAAATTTCATAGTCAGATGAAAGATCACCGTTTGCAAAAGGAATGAATGCCACATTATATCCGGCCTGAGGTAATGGAGCGCGATTCCAGGAACCATGAAAGGCAACAAATGCACCACCCTGATAGCTTTCAGGAAAGTGAGTTCCCGTGTAAAACTTAAGATCATTGGGTGCCCAATGACCCGGAAAGGCCGTGACCGGGTCCAGATATTCGGCACAGCGGCCCACTTCCTCACCATCACCGCCATATTCGGGTGCCAGTACCTTTTGGTTTTGCTGCCAGTCGTAGTAGCAATATGGCCAGCCCGCATTCGCTCCTTCACTGAGTCGAAAAATCTCTTCAGCAGGCAATTCCGCATTTTGTTCCTGATTGTACAGATCGGGCCAAAGGGTATTAAGCTGATCCCGTCCGTGCTGCGCTACATAAAGCGAATTGTTGGATGATTTCCAATCGAGGCCAACAACATTTCGAATGCCTGTGGCATAGCGAACGCCATCTTCCTGTTGAGTTTGACCCAGTGAGTTGGCATCAAAACGCCAAATTCCGGCTTGTCGCTCAAGCTGCGGACACGGGTCCATTCCCGGTGAACCGGGTGTTCTGGATTCCTGCTGACAGGCATTGGAGGGTGCTCCCACATTTACATAGAGATGGCCGCTGTCATCAAATGCAATCGACTTGGAATCATGTGACTGCTGCTCAGGAAATCCACTTACAACAATCTCGGGATCGCCTTCCGGAACAAGCGCCCCGTTTTCAGGCATTGGCCAGCGATAGACGGCCTCCGTATTGGAAGCCCAGATATAGCCGTTATGAACCGCCATTCCTGTTTCCCACTGAATGCCACCACCTCCCATCGGGGTCATATTGCTGAAACGCTCAATAATATCCGGTTTGAAGTCGCCTGTTGTATCCCTCAGAGCCGCAATTCCACCCTCCTCGCTTCTCGTTTTCACATAGATGTCGCCGTTGGGAGCAATGGCAATGTGGCGGGCAGGACTTAAACTGTCCACAACCACGCTGGCACAAAAGCCGTCGGGAAGTGTAATTCCCCCGTTATCCTCATCACATACAATTTCAGCGGCTGTCCGGCCCTGACTTTCGTCACCCGCAGGAGCCCCGCAGCTTGTGATCATAAACATGGATAGAACAAAGAAAGCAGGAATCAGGTAGAGATTTTTAATGCTGTTCATATAGAAACGTTTTGAGTTATCATTATTTGAAGATTCAAAAGTTATTTGTCTTACCATCAGCCCCAGGAATACGAACTGTAACTTTTAATCTGGTTTAATTCAGCTGAATAAAGCCTAGTGTACTTTGTGACGTCATCGGCACTACAAGGCGATTGCCCGCTGAATCATAACAAATGGAGGCAGCACTCGGGATATTTTCTGCAATAAGCTCTGCAGATTCTCCGGGGCGAATGCGTGAAATACCACCCAGGGTCACGCTGCTGATGTATTTTGTACCGTCGGGCATGATTTCAATTCCGTCACCGCCTGCCTGCACCGCATGTTCCGTTTTCAGCAATTCCCCTTCAGGGGAAAAAGTGAGTACATCGGAATTCCCATAGTTTACCACCACGATATTGCCTTCCGTGTCGATGTCAATGCCGTTTGGGATGTTCACCGGAAGGCCGACAGCGAAAACTGAAATATCACCATCCGGATCGATCTTCCATACACGCCAGGACTGCGGATCAGGATTCGGCCCCAAATCGCCGGACTGGGTGGTGTAGATGGTTCCATCGGTCGATACAACAATGTCGTTGATCCATGGAGATTCTTCAAGTCTGATCTCCTCCAGCGGTTTGCCTGTTTCAAGTTCAAACCTTCGAATCACAGCTGTTGACGGATCATCACTTCCGGTCCCTCCATCCAGGTCTGCCACATAAAGTACGCCGTTGGCAATTTCACTTCCCAGCGGATCATTCAGGACCAAAGGCGGAGACAATTCACCGCGCTGACCGGATCCCTGCACGCCTATCCATTTTGTGGTGTGAACGGATCCATCCGTATGAATTAGTGAAATCCACGCGTCATTCTCCTGCATACTCTGCGGCACTCCGCGGCTTGGTACCACAAGTAGGTCGCGGCTTTCATCGTAAATGCAGCTTTCTGCTGAATAAATCGCTCCATAAACAGTCACATTGGATGAGATGGG
>JAWVZW010000242.1:0-4153 GCA_033721975.1 Balneolaceae bacterium | reverse complement strand
TCTCAATATCTTTGGGAAGTTTTTCACGGTTTTGATCATCGTAGTTCCACTCCCCTCCCTCAGGATCATCATCGTTCATGAGGTACCCTGTTTTGCGCCGCATATCGCGATAAAAATATTCCATGCGATAGCCCGGTTCTATTTTTTCCTTCCACTCTTCAGCATCCGCAATAAAAAAACCGTTCGGGATTTCATTCAATATATCTTCCATCTCTTCATGAAGGGATTGAAGCCGCTCCCGGGTGTCCCACTCCGAAGGGGTCATATAGGTAAGTTCTCCATTATAGCCTTGCAGCAATTCTGAAAGACCGTCGTCGAAATGTTCGGGCGTTGAGTGATAAAGCACCGGGAAACCCTTTTCATGACACTCCAGGGCGAAATGTCTCATACAGCTCAGAATATACGTGGCCTTTACTTTGTGATGAGGAAGATCATTGCCTTTCTCATTGCTCTCCATAAAGATCAGCAACGGTTTTTCCTCTTGCACCCATTCGGGCCAGGCCTCCAGATTCAGCTGATCGTGAAGAATAAAAACGGCTTTATCATGATCTTTCAAGTCCGTTTTAGGGATGTTCTGATCGATTTGTTCTAAAAAAGGTCTGCTCATGAAATGGGGGATGAATTTATTGCTGATGTTATCTGAAAAATCAAATACCGGCTAATGACGTTCCGTGAATTCGGAATTCCATTTGCTTCTAAAGTTAATTACTACGTTATTAGTACTAATGAAATCATAGAATCCCGTCACCTGCAGATGATGGGCCCTTTAACCATTAGCCAAAACAGTTATGCGCAAATCACTCACTCCGTTGGGAGAAACTGAAATGGAAGTACTCAATCACGTCTGGGAGCTGGGAGAAGCATCCGTTTCCGATGTAAGGGAAAAGATTCTTGAAAACCGTGAAGTGGCATACACTACAGTGATGACCGTCATGAAAAACCTCGCGGACAAAAAATATCTCAAATACAGAAAAGAGGGACTCAGCTATATTTACAGTGCGGCAATCCGGCCTGAAAATGTCCGGTACAACCTGGTGGACCGGCTTGTGGACAAGGTATTTCACGGATCCCCGAAAGATCTTGTTCAGGCACTTGTTGAAAATGAAAATCTCTCCGCAAAAGAGCGTAAAGAGATCAAAGAGATGATTGATAAACTTAAAGACTGAAACCATGGAAGAGTTTGCAGCACAACTCGCACTTACGGGTGAGAACATCATTACAGCCGCATGGCTTCCGTTATTGATCTGGACCACCATTGGCTCCATTACATGGCTTATATTGAAATCAACCGATAAAATTCAGCCCGAATACCAATACCATACACGGCTGGCACTGATCTTTTCACTCCCGGTAGGCTTTTTGCTCCTGATGGCTGTGGAATTCTTACCGGCTTATTTCTTACCTGATGCACCCGAATCAGCTTTGAAAATACTATCGGTTACCGCACCCGTTGAGTTTAGCATTGCACCGGCTGCCACAAATTCCGGACTGCCCCTCACTTATTGGTTCTACCTGTTATTGATGGTGATCATGACTTCAGGTCTACTGGGAACCATTGGGCGATTCTTTATTAATATGTTCAGGCTAGGTCAGCTTAAGAAGCAGTGCTCACTCGGGCTGCTTTCGGAAATTGAAAATCTGAACAGCACGAACCTGGGGTTATTAAAAGCCATCCGCCGGCCTGTTTCCGTCTGTTTTGTCGACAAGCAGATTGTCCCGGTCACCTTTGGCAAGCGACAACCGGTTATCCTCCTGCCAGCTTCACTGAAACACAGCGATAGGAAGATGAATCTGGCCATTCGCCATGAGCTCACTCATATCCATCAGCAGGATTTTCTAACACATATATTGGTGATCCTGACAGAAGCCCTGTTCTGGTTTCATCCTCTTGTTCACAGACTGAAGTACGAACTCATTGAATACCGGGAAATGAGATGTGACAGACTGGTTCTGAATGAGAAGAGCATCTCCCGTAAAGAATATGCATCTCTCCTTCTGGAGCTGATAACACTGCCGAATATTGACAAACATCTTTCCGTAAACATGGCTCAGGAATCATCCAACCTAAAAAAGAGGATCACAATGATTACTCAGTACAACAAGAACCACGGTGCTCCCAAACGCTTCAGCCTGGCACTGCTGGGCGCCGTCTTCATGTCAACCGCTATTATCATGGCCTGTACCGACATGCAGACGCAAAATGTATTTGATGAAGAAGAGCTGGACTTGATGACGGACGTGGACCGTACCGGTGAAAGAGGCTATCATCAGATTATTATTTATATGGGCGAGGACGGGCAGGCTGAAAAGCACGATGAGGCGCTCAGTCAGATGAACCGGCTTCAACCAGAATTTATTCAAAGCATTGAAGTGCTGAAAGGTGAGGATGCATTGGAAGCTTACGGTGAAAGAGCCCGGCATGGTGTGATTCTGATTAATACCAAACCCGACCCTGAATCCTATAATAAAACGCTTAAGGCATTGGGTATGGAATCGGATATTCCCCCACCACCACCGCCTCCTACTCTGAGTGATGCTGATAAAGAAGACTATTTTGTTGTAGTGGAAGAGATGCCCGAACTGATTGGCGGAATGGCAGAACTGCATTCAAAAATCCAATATCCTGAAATGGCCCTTCGGGCAGGAATTGAAGGACGTGTATATATTCAGTTTATCGTCAACGAAGAAGGAAATGTGGAAGATGCAGAAGTAATCAGAGGCATTGGAGGAGGCGCCGATGAGGAGGCTCTTAGAGTAGTACGTAATGCCAAATTCACTCCTGGCATGCAAAGAGGCCGACCGGTACGGGTTAAATTTTCACTACCAATAGCCTTTACACTATCTGATTCTGAAACACCATCAGAAAACACCTCTTCTTAAGGTTTTTATCGTCGTATCAATAATAAGCTGAGCCACAGCATACGTTAAGAAAGCGGAACTCTGATTCAGGGTTCCGCTTTTTTTATGCTATTTAAATCTTTCATTTCATTGGCTTTCACCTATCTGAAACGTCAGGTGATAAATTTTTTCAACTTTTTTGAAACATTGCAGTGGCCTTTCCGTATTCGAAGATGTCCTTATATCTAAAATCATTCACAAAAGACATCAACATGCCGGCTAAGCTCAGAAAATCACACACAGATAAGATGGTTGCAGGCGTCTGCGGCGGTATTGCAGAATACCTGGGATGGGATTCTACCCTCATCCGCATCATATTTCTTATTCTCGTGTTTTCATCCGTCGGGTCTATGGTACTACTGTACTTCATTCTTGCCCTGATCATGCCTGATTAATCCTGGATCACTCCATTTCTGGAAAGGAAAAAATTTGGATTGTTTCATCCGGCTGAGCATCTTTTTACTCCACGAACCGGTTGAAAATCATGAAAGTTGCCGTAATAGGTGAAAAAAACAGAGCATCTGCGTGGGAAAAGCACCTTCGCAAGCTCTCCGTCATAAATGAGGTTATCCTCTCCCCCAGCCTATTTGAGGATCCGGATCTTCATACTGTAATCCTGATTGATGATGATCCCGATCATTCATTGGATTTGCTGGATCGCTCCATACGGGCAGGCCTCAACAGCTTTTTGATCTCACGTCTTCCCGTTGACATCAAAAAACTTGAGCATGTCTATCATACTTCTTCTGAAGCAGGAGTAACGGTACAGTTTTCACACTGGCCTTCTGTAACTCCCTCAACCCAGTGGATTCATCAGCAGATACAAAAGCCGGACCTGATTCAGATCAAAAAAGAGGTGCGGCCGGTTAATTACACCATCAATAAGGAGATCTTTGATCACCACTGGATGGACGAAGTGGCATTTGTTGTGAAATGGATGGGTGGAAATGTGCATCGTATTGACGCAAAACCCGTTCTGGTTGAAGACATGCCGCTGGGACTGAGCCTCTCCATGAGATTCGAGGACGCATCCGTAGCCTCTCTTCAGTTCTCTAATGCCGGCCAGGATGAGCGACACCAGCGTCTCTTTTCAGACCAGCATCAGATGATTGACTGCAATGTGCTCACGCAGAAAATGAAAATGTACCGGGTTAATGACAAGCAACGCATATCTGTACAGGAAAAATCGTTTGATCCTTCCGAAACCGCTGAATGGGCATTGCAGCAGTTCATCAAATCCATTCAGATGAAAAGC
>JAWVZW010000241.1:0-4156 GCA_033721975.1 Balneolaceae bacterium | reverse complement strand
GTTATGGCGATAGCTACTTCGCTGATGGCTCCCGTGGCTCTTCGATATGTTCTAAAACGCGTCGAAATCGGAGAGGAAGAGAAAGAAAGACTTAAAAAAGAGGAGCTCGAGTCTGAAAGCCTTGTCGCAGACATCCACAGGGTCCTGCTGCCCGTGCGTGCCCGAAAGCCATCGGATGACATGCAGAATGAGATTCAGATGACCGAAGCCAAGATACTGGAGCTTTTAGGGCAGGATACCGATCTGTCACTGACCCTGATTTCCATTGTTGACGAAGAAAAGAAATCTCAGTGTGAAAAGTATCTGAATCAACTCGCTTCCCGGTTTAAGATTAAGGAAATTCTGACTAAAGTGGTTGTGAGTGATCGTCCCGGGGATGTTATCCTGGATGAATCCAAGAAAGATTACGATCTGATTATCCTGGGAGCGACAAAGCAAAGCGACGACAGCAACCATCTATTCAGTCCTATTGTTGATTTCATCACCCGTTTTGCTCCATGCCCTACCATGATTGTAAAAGCCGACGAGATGCATGAGTCATGGTCGCCTCAGCGCATTCTGGTACCCACAAATGGCAGCAGGGCATCCAGGAATGCGGCTGAACTGGCGTTCTTTATTGCCCGGCCTGACCAGTCAAAAGAAGTACTGGCATTGAATGTGATTACGGATGATACCAGTCCCAACCACTATGTAAAAAACCTGCAAGTGCAGAACAAAAACTTGTTTGCACACGAAATGGTGAATGAACTCAAGGAGCTGGGCACGGCATTTGGGGTTGCGACGGAAGCACTTGTAAAATGGGGGAATACACCGGAGGAAGTGATCCATGACGTATCTGTACAAAACCGGATGGACCTGATCATCGTAGGAACCAACATCCGTCCCGGTTCCAGCAGACTGTATCTGGGACCCAGGGTGGAGAACATTATTCAGCGGTCCGATTGCCCGGTAATTGTATTCAATACGTAGAATCTTAAATTATAGACTCCTCAAAAAGTTTGCCTTTACAGGAACGGAAATGACTCCGGTTGTTTTAGACTGGTCAGCGAACTAATATAAATCCATGCACCGCTGATAATTCGGGTTCAGCCGAACTTCCGGCATCCACTGCATTAAAATTAACTGAAGCAACTATTTTGCTCAAAAATAAGAGACTCAAAAAAGAGCTAAAACTGTTTGATGTTTACGCCATCAGTACCGGGGCTATGTTCAGTTCAGGATTTTTTCTGCTTCCTGGTCTGGCCAGCGCCCAGGCGGGTCCCGCTGTTGTCCTGGCTTATCTGATAGGCGGATTTATGGTACTCCCCGCCATGCTGAGCGCTGCAGAACTATCAACGGCGATGCCCAGAGCCGGAGGACCCTACTATTTTTTGGACAGAAGCCTTGGTCCAATGGTGGGAACCGTTGGCGGTTTAGGAACCTGGATGGCACTGATTTTCAAAAGCGCATTCGCACTGGTAGGTATGGGAGCCTATTTAGCCATCTTCTATGAAATTCCTATAAAACCCGTTGCGGTAGCTTTCACGATCTTTTTCACCTTGCTGAATATTTTTGGTGTTAAGAAAACATCGGGTCTCCAGGGCATCCTTGTGGTTACGCTAGTTTCCATACTGATCTTTTTCATCATAGCAGGTTTGGCTGAACTGTTTGATCTTGGCTTTTTTAACGTAGTTGAACAGCAGTTTACGCCATTTACCCCTTTCGGATTTGAAGGACTTATCGGTACTGTGGGCCTTGTATTTGTTTCCTACGCGGGCCTCACCCAGGTTGCCAGTGTATCTGAAGAGGTACAGAATCCTGACAGGAATATACCCCTGGGGATGATCCTGTCTTTAATTACAGCAACCCTGGTTTATGTGATTGGAGTATTCATCATGGTTGCCGTTCTGAACCCAGACAGTCTCCGGGAAGATCTTACACCGGTTGCAACGGCTGCCCAGGCATTTCTTGAATGGATGCCATTCCAGATCGGCTTAATTCTGATTGTGATTGCAGCCATTGCAGCGTTTGCCTCTACGGGAAATGCAGGTATCATGTCGGCAGCCCGGTACCCCTTTGCTATGGCGAGAGATAATCTTCTCTGGAAAAAATTATCCATAATTGGCAGGCACGACACTCCGGCCATTGCCATTCTCGTTACCTCCGGTGTGATGACATTCTTCATACTGGTTCTGAATGTTGAGGATATCGCAAAGCTGGCCAGTGCATTCATGCTGCTGATATTCGGGCTCCTGAATCTGGCAGTGATCATCATGCGCGAAAGTCAGATTGAAGAGTATGATCCGGGATTTAAATCACCCCTTTATCCATGGATGCAGATAGCCGGGATTCTGCTCAGTATCTGGCTCATCGCAGAAATGGGAATTTTGTCTGTACTCTTCACACTGGGACTCATCATTGCCTGTATAGCGTATTTTCACTATTACGCTTCCAAAAAAGTGAAACGCTCAGGCGCCATTTTTCACGTCCATGCGAGACTTGGCAAAATGCAGTACGAAGAGCTTGAATGGGAGATGAGAGGAATTCTCAGGGAGAAAGGACTCAGAAAAGAAGACCCCTATGAAGTTGCTGTGGGAAGATCCATTGTTATTGAATTGGAAGAGGCAAAACAGATCTCTGAGGTAACAGGCCAGGTTTCAGAAGAACTTTCAGAACGAATTGAAATTTCTAAGAAAACCTTGATTAAATTTTTCCAGGATGAAGCTACTGAAGGAGTACTACCCGTTGGTCACAATACCGGCCTGAAGCATATCCGGATCGATTCAGACATTGATACGGAAATTGTACTCGTCAGGATCAAGGATGGCATCAGGATTGATGATGAAAATGTTACCAATCTGGTTGAAACCGAAGATAGTGATGATGACGTGCTCCATGCCTTGATCTATCTTGTCAGCTCCAGTAAAAAATCCGGGCAGCATCTACGAATATTGGCACACCTGGCTGAAATGATTGACAGTGCCGATTTCTGTTCACGTTGGCTGGCTGCAAAAGACGAAGCCGAGCTAAGGGAAATTCTGCTGCGGGACGAACGCTTTATCAACCTTACCATCTACAGTTCGGGCAACACTAGTAATCTGATCAGCAAAAAAGTGAAGGATATCAAGCTGCCGGGTGAAAGCCTGATTACCATCATCAAGCGGGATGGTCAGATCATTTTCCCACATGGCAATACCGTTCTCAATGAAGGTGACGAATTGTCCATAATTGGTGAGAAAGAAGATATCGATGAGTTGAAAAATCAGTACTTATAGAGTCTTAAGCCACCCAGCGTCCTTTTCCTGTTATCGATTGCCTCCATTTTATGAATGGGAAATTATGTTTTACATTTTCGACAGGGATATTGAAAATGTTAAACTCACTTCATTAACCGGATGAACCTATCCTTTCTCTTACCATGGCTGAAAGATCGGCTGACAATACTGAACTGGCTGCCTCAGTATTCAAAAGAGGATTTTTTAGGGGACCTTAAATCGGGTACAACCGTAGGAGTGATTGAAATCCCTCAGGTGATGGCTTATGCCGTAATTGCGGGTCTCTCCCCCATTTATGGTCTTTACGGATCTCTCATCCCCCTTTTGATCTATCCGCTCTTTGGAACCTCCCGTCATCTTGCACTTGGTATTGTTGCTACGGATATGATCATCATTGCTTCCGGAGCCTCTATGTTGGCTGAACCCGGAACGGATGAGTACGTAACGGTGGTACTGCTGCTAACCCTTCTGGTAGGGCTTGTTCACATATCCTTCTCTCTTCTTCGAATGGGATTTCTTGTAAATCTTCTTTCCAAACCGGTTATCTATGGTTTCATGGCTGCCGCTCCGCTTATCATCAGCTTCAGTCAGTTAGGAAATCTGATGGGAGTCGACATTGAGCGGTCTCAGTATATAGCCAGCCTCATTCAACAGGCAATTCTGCAGCTGGATGTTGTAAACCTTACCGCATTAGCTATCGGTGCGGGCGGGGTTTTACTTCTCCTGATTCTGAAGCGCATCAATCCGCTTTTTCCAAGGGCTCTTTTGCTGTTGGGAGCCGGTGGTTTTGCGGTCTGGTTTTTTAATCTTCAGCGTTTTGAAATTGATATTGTGGGTGTTATTCCTTCCGGTCTTCCATCATTTCGATTGCCTGAAGTCAGCCCGGAAGAGATCAGGAGACT
>JAWVZW010000240.1:0-4172 GCA_033721975.1 Balneolaceae bacterium | reverse complement strand
CTCTGATTTCACCTCGTTCTATCACGACTGCCGGATAGTCGGGGAAGAGCAATCAATGATGAGTGCACGAAGCGAACTTGCAAGAGCTGCGGCAACCGTACTGAATAATGGTTTGGGGATACGTGGGATTAATGCTCCGGATAGGATGTGAGGGGAGAGACAAGATTCAGTATGTCAGTGTCAGCAGTATGTCAGTGTTTGGGTGTTAAAATGATTGAGGCTTGAGAGTGCGGTCAGCGGTCAGCGGTCAGCGGTCAGCGAAGGCAGGGTATAATTTTCATACTCAATACTCAATACTCAATACTCAATTAGAAAATACTTCTGAGATCGTACACCGCATATCGCCAATCGAATATCATTCGTCTCACGTCTGACGCTACACGTCTCACCGGAGTTTCGTAAAACAAACAATGCCTTTGGTAAACTGGTCTTCGACGGTAAAACCGGCACGCTCGAACATGCGGTTGCTCTCATCCACGCTCCAAAAATGGATACCACTCCATTCAGCGGGTTCCTGAAGCAAACGACCCGCCCAATGCTCCGCCTTGATAAGATGCATCATGAAAAATACGCCATTGGGTTTCAGCACCCTGCGGCATTCAAACAGCACCTTTAATTCATCTGTCAGTTCATTCAGCGTACCGCCCATCACCACACCATCAAAGGTTTTTCCGAAAAAAGGCATTTCACGTGCATCAGCCCGAACGAACAGGACATCTGTCTGGTCGGCTTCCGCTTTCAGCCTGGCCTCAAGCAGCATCGGCTTCGAAAAATCAATGGCCACATGGTTACTCTCCGCCATGGCTCTCTTCAGTGTCCTCGCATAGAGTGCCGTAGAACACCCCACATCCAGATACCAACCTCCGGGCTTCGGCTGCACCCACTCGATCAGCAGCTCTTTTTCTTTTTCAATCGGGAAATCCTCACCTGTCAGAAATGAGAGAGATCGTTTCCTCCATATATCCTCGTATACGCTGGCGGTTAATTTCCAGTGATTGGTGGATTGTGCCAGTGAATACTCTTTCTCTACAGGGAGCAGATCCACGATATTATTTTCGATAGGGTATTCATCGCCCTTTACCGAGCTTACTGTGCCGTTAAACGGTTTGGAGAGGTCGGATACTTTCGATGGAATTTCAATGATCTCCCGGTCATGAATCGGAGATTTTACCTGAATGGCCATAAAAGATTCGTTAATTAACGTTCATCCAGATATCTATTTATCCACCCACATCACAACAAAGCGGTTACCTGGCTGCAAGTAACTGTACGATAATGCTGCCGGCGGGTTTCGTCATTTCTGAATGAATATCGACACCTGTGCACCCTTCTGAACACCCAGCATCTCCTGAGCGTTGCCTTTATTGATGGCAATTTCGAGCGTTCCGGAACTTCCGATGTAGGCGACGGGCTCGCCGTCAGGAACCGAATTGAATGTGCTCACGATCTCATTCAGGATTGTATTTCCGGCATAGATCCTGAATCTGGATTTGCCAATGGTATCGCGTATCATCTCCTCAGGGATGTTGGACACAAGATTCCCGAATCGATCAATATGAATAATCCATCCCTGAACCCCGTCACTGTCCGTAATCGGTACTGCCCACCTGTACGTTACCAGTTTGGTGATGCGCTCACCGAGGTCTGATAAAGGAACTCCGTTTGCGATATGCGCCGCCACGGGTGAAAAAAGATCCCTTCCGTGAAAGGTGTTGGAGGGATTTCCGGCCCAGAATTCCCGGTTGGTCAGTTTCCAGGCCTCATAGTCGTATTCATCGGCAATAAGCGAAAAAATGCCGTTATCCGGACCTACAAAGATTTGATTTTTAATCTTCAGCGCAATGGGATCGCGGTCGGTACCCACACCGGGATCCACAACAACCAGGTGAATGGTACCCGGTGGAAAGCAGATAGAAGCATTGCGCACTACCCAGGCCGCTGCCATGATATCCTGCGGAGGGATCTGGTGAGATACATCCACAAACCGGACATTGTCTGTAATGCCCAGCATCACGCCCTTCATTGCACTTACATAGTGATCCTGCAGCCCAAAGTCTGTCGTAAGCGTAATGATGGGTGGTTGCTGCATTTGTCAGGCATAGCTGTTGAGCATGACCGGCATCACCAGCATCAGCATCTCTTCACCCTCTTCAGCCTCTGCAGGCTTAACAATGCCTGCCCGGTTGGGTGATGAAAATTCAAATCTGGCTTCGTCACCATCCACATTGTTGAGGACATCCGCCAGATATTTGGCATTAAACCCGATTTCCATCTCTCCCGCATCGTATTCACAGGCAATAGTCTCCTTGGCTTCGCTGCTCATATCGAGATCTTCCGCCCGAATGGTCAGTTTATCACTGCCGAGCTGCAGACGTATTTGCCGGGTCGTGGTACTGGAGAATACGGAAACACGCCGAACGGTAGCCAGCATCTGATCCTTGTCAATCAGCAGCTCTTTGTCATTATCACGCGGGATAACCGATTCATAATTCGGATACTGCTCGTTGATCAGACGGGTGATGATGATCGTATTGCCGCTTTTAAACTGTGCGTGATCATTAGAGACCGTAAGAGTACACTCGCCACCATCGAGCGCTTTATTGACCAGATTGAGCGCCTTATCGGGTACGATAAAACTTAACGGCTCACCCGAGGTAAGGTTTTTGTTGACAAATTTTACGAGCCGGTGGCCGTCGGTTGCCACAAACTTGCTTTCATCAGATCCAATATCGAAATAAACACCCATCATAGCCGGCCTCAGATCATCCGTTGACACGGCAAACATGGTTTTGCCGATCGCCTTCTGGATCAGCTCTGTGTCGGTTTCGAGGGTCACGCCCTCTTTCATATCCGGTACTTCCGGAAACTCATCCGACTCTTCACCAACCAGCTTGTAATTTCCTTTATCCGTTTTGAAGCGAACATTCTGGCTCTCATCAACCTCAAAAAACACATTGATATCCGGAAGCTGACGCAGCGTCTCGAGAAGTCTTCTGGCCGGAACAGCTACCGCCCCTTCCTCCTCGATATCGGCATCAATATACTCGATGATAGAGATTTCAAGATCCGTTGCAGACAGTTTTAACCTGCCATCTTCCGATTCAAATAAAATGGTTTCCAGAATGGGCAGGGTAGCCTTGGTAGGCACAGCACCGATAACGGCCGACAACCCCTGATTCAGGTCGCTGCTTGATACATTAAATTTCATAGTCAATTTTCAATGGTTAGTAGATCGTAGAGTTCTGTAACTCGGATGAAATCGATTGGTTTTCAGACAACTTATACTAACAAATCCTGTCTCTTACCGCAAGACTAAAAGCCAACCTGAATCGCTAAAAACAAAGTTTTTTTAGTTAACCAGCACCGATTTCTCCTCACTTCGTTTCACTCTTTGCGACTCAGCCAATTCCCTTATCTTTACGTCATGAAAAAGAGAATCATCATTGCCGGCCCAACTGCATCCGGGAAAAGCTCTCTATCCCTTCTGCTGGCTGCAAAGCTCGATGGAGAAATCATTTCCGTTGATTCGCGGCAGTGTTACCGGTTATTGGATATCGGAACAGCAAAACCTTCTGAAAGCGAGATGAAGAGGATTCCTCATCATAACATCTCCATTTTTGATCCCGATGAAAGGGACACTGCTGCTGCATTCCGCGAAAGAGCCCTTTCAGCTGCCGACGAGATTGAACAACGAAACCGGACGGTCATCTTCTGCGGCGGGAGTACACTTCATCTTAAAGCACTGATTCAGCCTTTTGATGATATTCCCGGCCCGGACCCGGACAATCTTTCCCGTTTAAAAAGGAAAGACAAAGAGGAAGGACTGCAATCATTGTATGAAACTCTGGTTGAACAGGATCCCGAATATGCAGAATCCATGGATGGATTAAACCGGCAGCGAATATACAGGGCCCTCGATGTATGGATGCAAACAGGCAAACCATTCAGCAGCTTTCATACCCAGGATCCGGTAACCTTACCTGAAAACGTTCACTTTTTTGCATTGCATCATCCCAGAAAAACATTGCATCAGCGAATCTCTGAACGAACGGATACTATGCTTTCGGAAGGTTTGATCGAAGAAACAAAGATGATTCTTTCGAAAGGCTACAGTCCCGATCTGCAGGCATTGCAAACGGTTGGGTACAGACAGGTGATTCAATATCTGGATG
>JAWVZW010000239.1:0-4179 GCA_033721975.1 Balneolaceae bacterium | reverse complement strand
TGAACTTTGTTCCAAAAACTGCATGGACATGAGTAATCACAAAACTTCCCATTTACTAGTCTCTAAATTAGTCTTGCATATATATCTTTCTAGTAAGAGCCAAATGTTCTGGAATCCTTACGCAATATTTTAAGATTCAGTCAGGTCTGTTTGCGATTTCAGGCTACATATGGAGAGTACGAGCCGGTGCTTCAGCTCCGGCGCTGAGGTTGTGAAGCCGCGAGGGATGAATCCCTCGCTTGTGTGTATCGCCCAACGGGTGTTGGGCTTTTTTGCAGCTTATTCAGATTCCGGGTTCGGGCGAGAGATTAAAATACAGAAATCAGACGAGCCGGTGCTTCAGCTCCGGCCATTCGAGGAGGTCAGTTCAATCCGTTCTATTTCCCGCCTGCAGCTTGCAGGTCATCAATGCATTGCGCATCCAGTTCAGGAATGGTGCCGCCAAATATATTGGCAAAGAAGTCAGTGGTTCTTACAGCAAAGTACATGAGGCAGCTGTCAACATCGCAATGAGCACCATTCTCCTCATCCTGATGCTGTGATTGCATTTCAACACCGTTGTTTACCAGTCCGATAATATGACCGACCTCATGCTGCATCACGATGGTTTCGATGACAGATTTTGATGGCTGACCTATTCCATCGCTTGATCCCGCAATGGTCTCACCAAAGAGCGCCATCGATGTATTGTAATAGGCTATACCCAATACATTCTGAGTTGAAAACTCACCATCAAGTATGAGCAGGTAGGCAGCTAGATTGCCCTCATCAGTGTATTCAGTTCGATAATTATCTTCCAAAGACCGAACCTCGGCAGCTGTATAGGATGACTGTCCCCCCGCCGGAATGGATTCAGGCTCAAGGATTGTAATTGTAGTTTTATTCAGCCTTTCAGCCAGAAAGCTTTCCAGGTTATCCAAAGCTTCTGTATTGGGTTCATACCCCTCCATATACTGAACCTGAAGAGTAAGGTTTTCGAAATCGGCATCAGTCAGGAAATCCTCTGCAGATGAGCCCGCATTCTGCCGGTGGTTGTAGGAAAAACCATTGTTTCCGCCGCCATTATTATCGTCGTCGGGGTTCGTAACGGACCCGGAATCACACGATACTAGAGCGAATAAGAAAATGAAAAGGGTGAAATGAGAGAATTTACTCTTCAGTCTCATACAAAGTCGTACCTTTAAATTCGGGTTCTGATTCTGGTATGACCCAATTGGCAGTTTAATATCCAATGAATTGTGGAATAACCGCATTTATTTTGGGCTGATGGGTCACTGCGAACATACAGCTTACATAGGCTATTTGCAGAAGTTTTTCGTCAGCGTAAAAGATCGGATAAAATGGACTGTTCACATACGAGGTTTAATTATCATGGCAATATTGCTTATTTTAGCATGCTATTGAAGAAAAGAACTGACTCAGAAAAAACAACAGTTCCTGATAAAACTAATTAACTACAAAATATCCTGACAAGTCATGGCGAAAGAATTTGATGTTTGTGTAATCGGAACCGGTCCGGGCGGTTATGTAGCCGCAATTCGTGCTTCACAGCTCGGTTTCAAAACAGCAGTCGTTGAAAAGAGATTTTTAGGCGGCGTTTGCCTGAATATTGGTTGTATTCCTACCAAAGCCCTGCTTCGCTCTGCCGAAGTTTATGAATCCATATCTCACGCCTCAGATTATGGCATTAATGTCAAGGATTTCTCAGCCGATTTTGGAGGAATGGTTAAGAGAAGCCGGGGAGTCGCCGACAAAATGAGTAAAGGCGTTCAGTTTCTCATGAAGGCGAATAAGATTGAGGTAATCAACGGTACGGGTGTATTCAAATCCTCCAAGGAACTTGCGGTAAACGATGAGAAAGGAAAGGAAGTGGAAACGGTTAAAGCCAAGCACTTCATTATTGCAACCGGTGCAAGACCGCGCGAGCTCCCGAACCTGAAAATCGATGGCAAGATGATCATTGATTCCGAAAAAGCCATGCAGCTTGAAAAGCAGCCTAAGAAGATGGTGATTGTCGGCGCGGGTGCCATTGGTGTTGAGTTCGCCTATTTCTATAATTCCATCGGTACTGAAGTTACACTGGTTGAACTTCAGCAAACCCTGGTACCTGTTGAGGATCAGGATATCGGTAAAGAACTTGCCAAGATCTACAAGAAAAAAGGAATGAATATCCTTACGGAGAGCTCCGTCGAGAAAGTAGAGAAGAAGGGTAAGGGCGTGAAAGTCACCATCAAAACCAAGAAAGGTGAAGAGGTGGTAGAAGCAGATGTTGTATTGTCAGCCGTGGGCGTGACCGGTAACGTGGAGAACATTGGTCTCGATAAAGCCGGAGTGAAGCACGACAAAGGTGCCATCAAGGTAGACCGCAAGACGTACAAGACAGATGCAGATGGAATTTATGCGATAGGGGACGTAATTGGTGCTCCATGGCTGGCTCATAAGGCATCCCATGAAGGTATTGTTCTCACAGAGCAGCTTGCGGGGATGAATCCTCAGCCTGTTAATTATGATAATATTCCCGGCTGTACTTACTGCGAGCCCCAAATTGCTTCTGTAGGTCTGACTGAGAAACAGGCCAAGGATGAAGGCTATGACATCAAAGTCGGCAAATTTCCGTTTTCAGCAAGCGGTAAGGCAACCGGCCTGGGACATGAAGAAGGCTTCGTAAAAGTGGTTTTTGATTCAAAATACGGCGAGTGGCTCGGCTGCCATATGATCGGTTCTCATGTTACGGAACTGATTGCAGAAGCCGTAGTAGCCCGTGACCTTGAAACCACCGGTCATGAGATTATCAGCGCTGTCCATCCGCATCCTACCATGAGCGAGGCGGTAATGGAGGCTGTTGCTGAAGCCTATGGCGAAGGCGTACACCTCGGATCCAAGCCGAAAAGCAAGAAGTAACGAATAAGGCAGGCATCCGATATGGGCTGGAATTGGAGTTTTGCAGTTCCAATTCTAATCCAAGTCCATAAAACAAGCTAAATATTTTAAGGCGGACTCACTACTGGGTCCGCCTTTTTTGTGTTTATCCCACAAAGGGGTGAAGGTTTGCCCCGCACAATGATCAGGTTATTCCTGATTTCTCTTCTGTTCTCTTGATGCTAAACTATAGCATCGGCAGATAGCCTGCATAGGCTGATTGATCGTGCACGCTGTTCTGCATGAATAACGTATGGGAGGCTACCATGAAAAAAAGAGAAACAGCAAAGGAATATCTGGGCAGAAGAACACAGGAAGTTGATCTGAATAACTACTATACAATCTTTCTTGAAATAGGTCTGATCGTAACGCTGCTGATATTTATCATCATCATGCGAATCGATCTCAGGCCGCCTGTACAGGAAGAAATAGTGCTGGATGTGCAGGAAGAGGTGATCATGGAAGAGATTGTTCAAACCCGGCAGGAAATCAAGGTTCCGCCGCCACCGCGACCGCCGGTACCCGTTGAGGTGCCCGACCATGAGATCATTGAAGAGGTGGATATCATGATTGATGCGGAACTAGATTTGAATGCTCCCATAAATCTGCCGCCTCCGCCTCGTCCCGTGCAGGAAGAAGAGGATAAAGAGGATGATGAGCAGGTTTTTGTGGTTGTGGAACAGATGCCGGAACTCATTGGCGGACTTGAATCCATTCAGAGTAAAATTCGATACCCTGAAATGGCAAAACGAGCCGGGATCAGCGGCCGTGTCATCGTGCAGTTTGTAGTTAACGAAAAAGGCGAGGTCGTAAATCCTCAAGTGATACGAGGAATCGGCGGAGGCTGCGATGAAGAGGCACTCAGAGTTGTGAAAGAGGCTAAATTCCGTCCCGGTAATCAGCGCGGCCGGCCCGTGAAAGTTCAATATACGGTGCCTGTGATCTTTGTATTGCGCGACTGATTCCCTTAGATCAATGATTATAATCCATGCCGGGATGAGCGCATTTTTATAAGAGACGTTCTCTAAGAAGCTCTGAAGGGGTGATGCGCCCGAATCTTATGTTCCGTTTTTTGGTTATCTTTGCCCTATGAAAACGGAAAAAAAGATTCTTGAAGTCTTTGATCTGGGCAGGATCTCATACGGGACTGCCTGGGACCTACAGAAGTCGCTGCAGAAACGACTGATAGAGCAGAAGAAACGTCTGAGGGATGCAAAAGAACATTCATCGCAAGAGAAACTTATCCACGATATGCTCCTT
>JAWVZW010000238.1:0-4194 GCA_033721975.1 Balneolaceae bacterium | reverse complement strand
CCGAGGGTTCTGAAATTTTTGTCGACGAGCGTTTTGCATTTCCTGCACCCGATCTGTCAACCCGGCTTATGGGCAAACCGGAACCAGTAAAACGGGTTAAGGACAGCAGCGGTGAGGACCTTACAGGCCTTCTTGCTGAGCTCGATGAAACGTATGCCCGGCCGTTTACCAAAACCAGGTACCAAGGGCTGACCGAGGAGCATACCCTTGAAATTGAACTGCAGGATTTTGAAGCAGCCCCATGGCTCGTGCTCTCCGGCTGGCTCAGGCCAACCGACAGCTCCATCAATCTGGCCCTGAGCCAGGGTTCCATCGATTCTCCGAAAGGGCTGAAGGTGGAAGTTTCAACGGACGACGGTTCCTGGACTACACTGCACGAGAATTACGGATTTCCGGCCGGGAAACTGAAAACTATTCTGATCGACCTGGAAAAGGCTGAAGATGCAGAGAACATCCGGCTGGTCCGCTTAACCACGACGACTGAAATTTATTGGGATTCCATACTGCAGGCTGAAAAGATGGATTCATCCATGATAACGGAAACAGATCTTGAACCGGCTGAGATGGAGCTCCGCTATCGTGGATTCTCAGAATGGTATCGCATGAATGAAACATCACCCAAGCTGCCCGACTACAGTATCGTTTCGAGCACCAACCAGCGATGGAGAGATCTGGAAGGATTTCATACCCGTTTTGGCGATGTGAGTGAACTGCTGAATCAGATTGATGACCGCTACGTGATTATGAATGCCGGAGATGAAATGATGATTCGGTTCAGAGAAACGGATCCGCCCAAAGAAGGTTTTGTTCGAAGCTTTGTCTTTGTATCTGACGGTTGGGAAAAAGACGGGGACTACAACACGGAGGCCTCTGCAACCGTTTTACCACTGCCGTATCATGGTCAAACCGAATATGAGAATACAGGCTCTGAAACGCTGTTTAGTGATCCTGTATTTCAACAACATCCGGAAGATTGGATAAACTATCATACACGTTATATTACACCCCATAATTTCAGAAACGCTCTGGTTTTTGACACAGAACCGGCTTCAAATGAATGAACTGACTATGCCCGCTGGTAGATACCCGTTAACGATTGCATACGAATATCATAAGCAAATTCTGCCTGAACGATGAAAAGGGAAACGATAACCAGAGTACTGGCTGCGATCATTTTCGCATTGCTCATTTCCATCCCGTTTATCATGCGGAACTTTAATGATTCCGCAGAAAGTGATGATTATGGTAACATGGATGAGGTGCAGCAGAGATACGGGTTTTATCTGGAAGATGTTACCGAGGCTGCCGGTGTTGATTTTACCCATCAAAGGGCCGATGTGGACGAGCAGCTGCAACACATCCTCCCGCAGATCTCATCCGTGGGTGCATCCGTGTCCATCTCTGATGTAAATAATGACGGCTTTCCCGATATCTATCTGACCAACAGTGAATTCGGTTCGCCCAATGCCCTCTATCGGAATCGGGGTGACGGCACTTTTGAAGATGTGGCAGAAGAGATGGGGGTGGCTTACCTCAATAATTCAGAAAATGGCGCATCCATGGGTTCCACCTGGGGCGATTACAATAATGACGGTTTTGAGGATCTGCTGGTCTATCGTTGGGGAAGACCGGCCTTATTTCGTAATGAGGGAGGCAGCCGTTTCACAGAAGTTACAGAAGATGCAGGTCTCTCGATGCGGGTGAATTCCAACAGTGCTTTTTGGTTTGATTACAACAGAGACGGATTGGTCGATCTGTTTATCGGCGGCTATTATCATGAGGATGTGAATCTCTTTGATCTGGAAGATACCCGTATGATGCCGGACAGTTATGAATATGCCACCAACGGTGGTCTAAACTTTCTCTTCAGAAATAACGGAGACGGCACTTTTTCTGATGTATCAGAAGAATCGGGCATCCAGGAAACGCGCAAATGGACGCTTGCAGCTACTGCAGCGGACATCAACAACAACGGGTATCCGGATATCATCGTCGCTAATGATTATGGCGTGGATGAAATTCTCATAAATCAAAACGGTGAAAGGTTTCTAAATGCCGGTGAGGAGACCGGTATCGGCTTTGTTCCCAAGAGCGGCATGAGCGCTTCGATCGGTGATTTTTTGAACCGGGGTGAGTATTCTATTTACATTACAAATATTTCCGAGGCGGGTGTGCTGATGCAGGGGAATAATCTATGGGTTCCCTCCACCTCCGATGAGGATCAGACAGAAATTCCGAGATACCGCAACCTGGCCGGAAATATGGGGGTTGAAATCGGTGAATGGGGGTATGGCGGTCTATTCGTTGATATGAATAATGACGGTTATCTGGATCTCTATGTAGCCAACGGATACGTTTCGGATGAACCGGATACCGACTACTGGTATGACTATTCCAGAGTAGTGGGGGGCAACCGGAATATCATCATCGATGCGAATAACTGGCCCGCTATGAACAACCGTTCTTTCTCTGGATACCAGACCAACAAGATCTGGCTGAATGATGGTGCGGGAAGGTTCAGGGAAGTAGCCGGAACCGTTGGGGGTGCACTCAATCTGGACAGCCGGGCTGTGGCTTACGCCGATCTGAGAGGAGATGGCAGCCTGGATCTGATTGTGGCGAGTCAGAATCAGCCCGTAAAAATCTTCAGAAATCATGTAGAAGATGAAAGGAATTGGGTAGGCTTCAGATTGTCAGGCACACAAAGCAATCACAGCGCCATCGGAGCAGAAGTGCTATTGTACTGGGACGGACGGATCACACGGAAAATGGTAAGCGGCGGCGAGTCATTCAGCTCACAAAGCCAGCGAGCCGTTCATTTTGGTTTGGGATCAGTTGACAAGGCCGAAAAAGTGGAGATCAGGTGGCCATCCGGTCAGATTGATGTGATTGACTCGCCCGAACTAAACCGCTATCACGATATTACAGAAACCGAGGACTAAGATTTTGGCAGATACCGTTACATCCACTCCTGCATCATTTATTAAGAAACTCTCGATACCTCCCGGACTTATTGGTCCCGTACTGATTACTGCAGTGGTTGTCGGGGCCCACATCTCGTTTGGAATTCTTGACGGATGGGAAAAATTTGCGGCGGCACTTTCTGCTGCAGTGGTTACCGAACTGTTTCTGCACAAAATGGTAACCGGCAACTGGCGAAATTTATCCAGTGCCTATATCTCAGGAAACAGTGCCGGTATCCTGGTGAGGTCTCCCATGATATGGCCCTTTGCACTCTGTGCCGCTATTTCCATAGCATCCAAATATGTATTCAGATATAAAGGAACCCATCTCTGGAATCCTACCAACTTCGGGATTGTGGTGATGTTGCTGATTGCATCCGACAGCATGGCTGTGCTCAGCATCCAGTGGGGGAGCAACATGTGGGCCATGCTGGCCATCTGGATTGTGGGTCTGCTGGTTATCTCTAAAGTAAAGCTGTTTCACGTCTGTGCGGTTTATATAGTCTCCTTTGTCGGGTTTGCCTGGCTGAGAAGCGTTCTTACCGACAGCGTGTTTATTACAGAGGTGGCCCCGCTTACCGGTCCCATGTACCAGCTTTTCGTTCTGTTCATGATTACGGATCCCAAAACCACACTCAGTACGAAGAAGGGGAGGATGACGGTTGCATTTCTGATTGCCTTTGTTGAATTCTTCTTCCGGATGGGAGAGGCGGTCTATGCACCCTTTTATGCCCTATTCATTGTAGGGCCGATTGCATTGATCTGGGAAAAATGGAGGGAAGACCGCGAGCCATCAGAGTCTTTTTCATCGGCAGTTCCCAATACAGGCCGTGTTTGATCTATATACTCTAACTCCTAAGCGGCACTGTATTGATGTATATGTACTAAGATAAATATCCAATGTCTACGCTCTGAAATTGGACTTCAAACAAAATTTTTTTGTCAGTTAAACGCCCCGGAGGGTATTTAAAACTCCATATTTTACAATAAAGGAGTAAAAAGGATGATTTGTGCTGCCGGTTTAATTGACCAAACCGGATTCTTTTTAAATACATAAAGAGCTCTTCCCTACCGCTGTTACATATGGCATGAAAGCCTCTAACTGATTGAGCCTGATATTTTTAAGGCATACTCTCTTTTTTTAACAAATTCGATAAAGCGATCTGAGTTTTTCAAAAAAGCGCTTCCAACCGTTAATGCGTGCCAAGAACAGCATCTTTCGTAACAGCTT
>JAWVZW010000237.1:0-4198 GCA_033721975.1 Balneolaceae bacterium | reverse complement strand
AGCGACTACACGAACAACGTCCTGAAGTTCATTGGTGTTTTGCATGGCCAGTGATCGGGATCGAACACGCTCTAAAGCTGCTTCAATCTGAGCCTCACGGGCCTGTTTTTCTGCTTTCTGGAGATCCAGAAAACGGGTGTATGCCTGGTTGAAAACTTTTGCGAAACGCGGAAAAATGTGACTTTCATCGAAAGTTTTCCGGGATGAAACGAGCAGGTATCCGTGTGTGAATGATGCACCGTAATCGATTTCCCAATTTGGAATTTCGATATCAATACCCTCTGCGGCCACTTCATCCATCGCAGACTTAACCGAGGGCAGTTCAAACATCCGTTCAAAATGTTCCTGGATATAATCTTCAGGAATTTCAATTGAAAATAGTTCTTCTCCGGCTTTCCATTGATCGTAACGATACTGATGAATGTAGTCTAGGTCTACAGGAACGGTAAATGGGGGCATCATTCCTTCATTGCCCAGATTGTGCCACTGCTCCACCGTATCTTTTTCCTTGTCACAAAGCACGATGCCAAAGGCAAACAGCTCACCACCCAAATTTTTCATTTGGTCGAACATTTCTGATGCAACATCAGAAAGGTCCTCGCTAGTCTGCATTCCCATGGACTGTGAGCGAACACGTTCGAGTGCGGCTTCGATTCTGGCTTCCCGGGCCTGTTTTTCAGATTTTTGTATATCGAGGAAGCGGATATAGGTCTGCCTGAATTCCTTGGAAAAGCGTTCAAAAATCTCAAGATCCTCATCTGTAAAGGGTTCTATATCATTTCGAACCAGAGAAACGGTTACCTCTTTTAGAAATGCATCGACGATGACTGATCCGGGATTTGCATAAATTGATTCGGTAACCCCGTTAGGTATGGCAGGAGCATGTTTGAAATAGTGATCCAAAAATTCATTCTTTTCACTCTTCGTGAAGGATTTAACCTGTATGGGATTGCCGGTCTTTTCGTATTTCTCTACTGACTCAGCTGTTTTTGTAAAGTATGGGGTGTCTATATAGGGAATGTGCACCTTACGCGTGAAGCCATCTTCACCCGGTATGTGACTCCACAATTCCCAGTCTCTGTTTTTTGTGATCGGACCATCTATGATTGTCACATCATCAAATCTCACGCCCACAGCATCCAGTTGATCACCGAACAACTCCACGACACCAAACAGATCGGTCTGCGTTTTCATGGCCATGGTTTTCGCTCTCACTCTTTCCAGTGCGAGCTGAATTTCAGCCTCACGAACCTGCTCTTCTGCTTTTTGCAGATCCAGGAATCGGGTGTAGGCCTGTCCAAAAACCTTTCCAAATCGTTTGAAAATCTCTTTTTCCTCGTCCGTAAAAGCTTCCATGCTGTAACGACCAAAATGGAGGCAGGCATCATTTTGAACGACTGTAAAACGAGTCCAACCGGGTGCATCGAGAATAAACTTTTTTCTCTCCTCCGGTATGTTTTTCAATTCCGAGTGCTCAAACATAAGTTTGAAGTAACTATCTTTCTCAGATTTTGAAATCTGAGTTCCAAAAAATTCATGGCCATCATTTAATGATTCCCAAAAATATGTTGTAACAACATGGTCGATATATGGAATTTGGAAATTAACCAGGTAATTCTGCTTTTGAACATCTACCCAGAGATTTATTCCGTCAACCGCATCCAGAGTGTAGTCGGTAAAAATCTGGGAGTAATGAGTTTCAATTCCCAGATCTTGAATTCCTCTGCCAATCTCCCTGACAACCTCGATCAGCTCCTCACTTTTTTGCATGCCCATCGATCGTGCCCGGACCCGTTCCAATACCGCTTCAATTTTCGATTCGCGAGCCTGTTCTTCGGCTCTTTGCAGATCCAGAAAGCGTGTATAACTCTGCTCAAAAACCCGGGCAAAGCGTTTGAATGTGTCGTGTGATTCCGGAACCGGTTCAAAGGTGATGAATATGATATATCCATACTTGAAGTAGGCTACATGGTCAATCTGATAGGTTGGGAAAGAGATCCCTTCGTCTTTCATCTTGAGCAGCTGATCTCCCACACCCGGCAGGCTACACAGGTAGTCGTAGTGAGCGGGGCATTCCTCTTCGGTAATCTCATTGACCAGGAGTTTTTCACCACTCTGCCCGGCTTCATAATAGCGTAAAAAGACGCCCTCACGAGGCGTACGGTATTTCGGGAAGGTGCCCTGGCCGTTGCTGCCCCATTCAAGTGATCCATCCGGATGGTCATCGTAAATATTGAATGCACAAAACCAGGTTTCGATTCCCAGAGCCTTCACCTGCTTCACCAGCTCCATGGAGAGATCGGCCAGTTCCTCACTTTTATGCATGGCCATGCTTTTTGACCGTACCCGTTCCAGCGCCAGCTGAATTTCGGATTCACGTGCCTGATGCTCTGCTTTTTGCAGGTCGAGGAAGCGAGTGTAGGTTTGTTGAAAAACTTTTCCGAACCGTTTGAGTATCTGAATGGATTCAGGGTCCGGTTCCTGATGAGTCGTGATTCCGATCAATCCATGGGAAAAAGAGATACTGGTGATGTATCGATGTTCCTTTACACTGTCTTTTCGAAATGGAATGCCCAATTTACCGCCCACATAGCGAACGTAGTTTTCCAGTCTTTCTCCGTGAAGGGCCATGACGCTGACCTTCGCATCGCTTTTCCACATCCGATATAGTTCCTCAATCTCCGGAGAATCTTTTGGATGTGCTACAAACTTTGTTGCAATCTCATGACCTTTTTGATCCGTAATCCATAATTCAACGTGTTCTTTTTCTTCATTGATAATCCCAATGTTGAATCGGTCGGGTGCCGAGGTCAGTGAGCCGATCTGTTCAAAAAGGACCGAAGCAACTTCTCCCAGCTCGGAACTGTTATGCATGGCCATGGTCCGGGCGCGGACTCTTTCCAAGGCAAGCTGGATCTGAGATTCACGGGCCTGGGTTTCAGCTTTCTGGAGATCCAGGAATCGGGTATAGGTTTGATCAAATACCCTGGCAAACCGTTTGAGTATATCCGGGTCAGGGTAGGGCTCCAGGGTGATAATCAACAGGTAACCGTTGGTAAAGTAAGCCGCATTCCACTGCTGCCAATCCGGAAATGTGAGTCCCTCATCCAGGATTTTTTGGAAAAACGGCTCGACCTCCGGAAGTGACATCATGTACTCATAATGCTTTTTGAGATCTTTTCCGCTACCCTCCAAAGAGAGAATTTCCTTTCCATCTTTCCAGCCCTTATACATTTTTTTGTGTGCAGGATCTGCGGTATTTGGGATAGAAACTGCCGGAAATACGCCATTTTCATTGGCGAACCAAAACTCATCCTCATCGGCATTTTCCTCACACAAGCCAAAACCGGTGCCCCAGAGATTACCACCCAGTTCCCGCAGCTGCTCAAAGAGTACGGTGGCCACTTCTGCGAGTTCTTCCGATTTCTGCATCGCCATGGTTCGGGCACGGACCCGTTCGAGGGCCAACTGAATTTCAGACTCCCGTGCTTGAGCTTCCGCTTTCTTTAGATCCAGGAATCGTGTATAGGTCTGTTCAAAAACCCGTGCAAAACGCTTGAAA
Organism: Balneolaceae bacterium; assembly: GCA_033721975.1. GTDB lineage: Bacteria > Bacteroidota > Rhodothermia > Balneolales > Balneolaceae > Rhodohalobacter. Next base: position 636 of record JAWVZW010000237.1, on the reverse strand, counting down.
ATATCATGTGCATCTGGCACGGGCTCAAGTGTAATAAACAGGAGATTGCCATGGGAAAAATTGGCTACGTGATGAATCTGCCTGTCAGGCATCGGGTGTCCGGCCTTGATGGATTTATTAAATGCTTCATCCAGTAATGGGAAGCTGCGCAGATACCGGAAATAGGCTTTCATCCCATCGCCTGTCAGCTCTTTTGTGATAAATTCCTCTCCCTTCTTCCAGCTTTGATACTGTTCTTTATGCCATGGATCTTCTGTAATAGGCATACGAAAGGGAGGATTCATAGACCCGTCGGCATTACACATCCAGGATATGAGTTCATCCTGGTCTTCATCCCATATCGTGAAACCACTGCTGTACGTCTTAATTCCCAAAGCATCCATTTGCTGAAACAGCAGGGAAGAGGCTTCGGCCAGTTCATCAGAGTGTTGCATGGCCATGGTTCGGGCGCGTATACGCTCTAAAGCCAACTCGATCTGGGTTTCACGCGCCTGTGCTTCCGCCTTTTTTAAATCTTCAAAACGCCTGTAGGCGAGGTCGAATACACCCGCAAATCGTACCAGTGTATCCACGGCGTCTTTTGGGGGATCAGGTACGACTCCAGGCAGGCTGTACCCGATTTCCCCATGGGTGGTT